>JAOXRU010000390.1 GCA_025800395.1 Flavobacteriaceae bacterium | reverse complement strand
TTAACGAAAAAGGGCGTAGGTTTAGGGAAATTGCCGTAGGGGCGTATGCTGGGTTGTGAGTGGGGCGTATAGCCTTGGTTGGCGATGAGGGCGTATTGCTATACGCCCCTACATCGGTGCATTATTCGTAATGAACGCATTATAAGAACTATTGCAGTTTCACAAAATCTATTAATAACCAACACCAGAAAGGCATGCCTTTCTGCTGTATAAAATGGGAATCTTACAATTGTCTTATTTCCAATGGATGAAGGTGTACCTTCATCCTGTCTATCAAAAAATTTGATCTGGGCTTATCCGTTAATTCCCTCCTCCAGATATATTTGTTCCAGTGGTTCTGTTTATTTTTTTGTGGTTTGGTTTTGGCTTTCCCTTCAAATAATTACAAATATTAGACGTATTCACGCTTAAAGACCAACGGCTGTTTATCTCTGCGGTAATGTTATTTTTCAAATCCATTAACATATTGACACCCTATAACACCCTACTACACAACAACATAATCATATTTCACAACAAAGACTTGTTTCGCAAGTAATACTTTTCTTACATTTAAATAAACCATTTAAAAAATCATCAATATGATTACGTATGCAACAACAAAGCGCGACAATCGCTTCGACAAAAAGGCCAAGCCAAAACACTATGGGTATGCCGTGTATGACGGGGAAGTTGAAATAGACGAAATCGTACAAGACATCAGTACCGGTAGTACCCTTAGAGACATAGACGTGGCAGCGGTACTGCTCGCTATGGAAAACGTATTGGCAAAGCATTTGGCCAATGGGAAGATTGTCAAATTTGGTACCCTGGGTACCTTTCGTGTTACCCTCAATAGCGAGGGAGCCGAAACCGAAGAGGCTTATAATAGCTCTTATATCAAAAACTCGAAAATTCGATTTAGAGAAAGCAAAAAATTGCGCCTTCTAAAAAAGACCTTTGAGTTCAAAAAGAGAAAGAAAGTAGAAGCCCAAACCAGTGAAGGCTAAGTCCTCTAAACGAAAACCAACAAAAATCCTGTGATCTCCGTATTACAGGATTTTTTTTACCCCCAATAACTCCCCCTTTTCTCCAGCAATATCCCCCAAAAACCCCTATTCCCTTTGTGCAGTTCTCCTATTCCCTTTGAGTGGTTCTTCTATTCCTGTTCGCTTTTCGCTGAAAGCAGTAAGACAAGGTACCGCTAAAGCTGCATTAACTTTGACGCCCTAGGCGTCCATTTCCTACAGCAGAAAGGCATGCCTTTCTGCTGTAGGAAATGGGATCGGTGACAATTGGCATTTTCCTGTAGGGGCGTATAGCAATACGCCCCCACTCTGTTGATATTTCATGCAACCGCAACAGTCTGTCAAGAAACATCATATATAAAAAA
>JAOXRU010000653.1 GCA_025800395.1 Flavobacteriaceae bacterium | reverse complement strand
AGCGTGCAGCGACAACGTTGGCCACGGGTCGTGCCCTAGGTTTACGCGGATCAGTTTAATTTTAGTTTTGATTGTTTTGCTTTTATTCTTTCTGTTTGCTGTATAGAGTGTGTCTCGAATGCTAAATGTAGAAAAAAAATTATATTTATATTGTTGTTATTATTCCTGTTATTTGAAAGATTTTTGCAAGTACATTTGCCGTTAAAATCAGTTGTAGTCCATGAAAATCAGCTGAAGGATCTTGCAGCTGAAATAGTCAAGAATTATCTAGAATAGTCTAGAATGTGGCTTTTTGAGTACTATGTGCCAAAGTCGACGAATTTCAGTAAGAATTTTAGTGAATTGATAAAGTCAGTAGTAGAGTAGGTGTTTTGTTTTGTAGCAGTTTCTAGATTGGATTAGTAGACATAGTAGTAGAGCTATTTTGGGCCAATCCCATTTTATTCAAGTACTACATATGTGACTCCTTTGGATTGGCCTCCAAGTTGGGAGGCCTTAAAATTCAGCTGCTTAGCTTGGCTTGGCATAAAAGCACAAAAAGAGTCAGCTGCTTCACTTGATGGCCGCCATTTCTTGAGACAAGTAGCACATATTGTATTGCTTCGAGATCGTCTGTACGAGTTTCAAATCTCAACTCAAATCCACTTCACAGCAAACAATGGGTGGCTTTAAGAGGTGCTTTGATGCGATCATAGGCCATGATGAGAATGACTCGGCCATCCAACCAACCCACAAAAGGATGAGACGGTTGGACCATGATGACCGCAAGGGCAAATGGAGTAGCATTATGGCCGCTCTTTTGCAAACGTTTGCCGCCATGGGGCTAGCTGATCCTGCTGATGTCAGTCCCAAAGGCAATGATGAGCTGGTGGTGGTAGTAAGACCGAGCCAAGTTCAAGTTCAAGGCCGCCTCAACAAAAAAGCTAGGCGATCCCTTTTTAAAACCTCGCCGGCCTTGAATACCAACACTGGTCTACCCTTTGTGATGGAGCATCCTGGTCTTTTCGCTGAGTACAGCGATATCTTGCTCGATCCACCCAGCGAGCAAAGTAACCCGCCAGAGGCTAGAGTAAAAGCCAAGACAAAAGTGTGCAAAGCACTTTTTAATGCCTCCAACTCGACCGGCAATTGCCTACCCATGGTCATGGTCCAGCCCAAATTGTTTGTCGAGTACAACGATGTCCTGTTGCACAATCCACTCGGCCAATGAGATGTAAATACATGGTATACTGCATTAGAAGGAAGCGAGGGTAGCGTGCAGCGACAACGTTGGCCACGGGTCGTGCCCTAGGTTTACGCGGATCAGTTTAATTTTAGTTTTGATTGTTTTGCTTTTATTCTTTCTGTTTGCTGTATAGAGTGTGTCTCGAATGCTAAATGTAGAAAAAAAATT
>JAOXRU010000630.1 GCA_025800395.1 Flavobacteriaceae bacterium | reverse complement strand
TCCTTGCTTAAATCTGTTGGTGCGTATACGCAAGCTTTCTTCAGATTGTTGCATGGCTAGTTTAGTAAGTGCTAGTTTGTTTTTGGCATCTGCCAACATGCGGTTTGTTCTTTGTAGCTCTACTTGGCTTTGGGATAGGTATTGTTCATAAGCGAGCACAGATTTTTTGTGTTCGGCTTTACTTTTTTTAGCCATACCAAAGCGTTTGCTACCGTCTAGAATGTCCCAACTAAGTTGCGCACCAAATAAGTAACTATTTGCATCTCCTTTAAAAATTTCATCGTCGTGTAACTCATAGGTACCAAAGGCATTTAGTCGTGGTAAAAACTTTAGTTTATTTGCGCGATGCATCTGTTGGTATGCCTTTTGCGCATAAGACATGGCTTTAATGTCGGCTCTTTCTTCAGAAACTAGACTTTTCTCTGTTTCCACAACCAAAGGTAGTAGTGTGTCGGTTGGCTCGTATATGCTATAGTTTTTATCGTTCATAAGCACCGACAGATAATTAGAGGCATTTGCGATATTACTTTTTGCATAGGCCAATTGGTTAAGTACTTCGGTTACTCGTACTTCTACTAAAAGCATGTCTGCCTTGGTAAGATAACCTTGTTTTAAACTGTTTTCGGCCATTTTCTTATTGGCTAAAGCTGCTTCTTTTGCCTTTTCTAATACAGTTACCGATTTGTATGCCAATTGTAATTGCATATAGGCCTTTGCAACCTCCAGTTGCATATATTCTTTGGTGCGCTGCGCTTGTAAATGGGTTGCTTCTAACTTGGCTTTTGCCGCTTTACGTGCAAATAATCCATCGAAGTTTAACAAAGGTTGTTTTACTTCTATGCGTGTGGCATAATCTTCTATTTGAGCGGGATCGTTTAACAAGGCGGGATTAAAATCTCCAGAAGTTAAAATTTCCTGATTAAGCTTCGA
>JAOXRU010000385.1 GCA_025800395.1 Flavobacteriaceae bacterium | reverse complement strand
ATATGAAATTGAAAAAGGTCTTTTTAGCCCTCATAATTGCGCTTGTACCAGCATTAACATTTGCACAAGAAGTATCCGAAAAAGGGTTGGATCAGAAAATAGACGAAGCCTTTGGTGATGCTACGGGTTGGTTTGTAAGGTTTATCTTTTATCAAATCGATTTTGGGGGGGATGTGAAAATTTATTGGGTTCTTTTTCCTTTAATATTGGGTGCCGCTTATTTTACGGTATACTTCAAGTTTATAAATATCCGAGGTATCATGACGTCTGTAAATATTGTTCGTGGAAAATACGACGATATAGATCATCATGAAGCCATGCCAGTAGCTGGAGATGCTACGCCAGGAGGAGATGCTGTGGAGACAATTGCGGTAGAAGGTCATGAAGGAGAGGTTTCTCATTTTCAAGCCCTTACAGCAGCTCTTTCTGCTACGGTTGGTTTAGGGAATATTGCAGGAGTTGCAATTGCTGTGTCCATAGGCGGAGCAGGAGCTACCTTCTGGATGATTGTTGCAGGTTTCTTAGGAATGGCTTCTAAGTTTGTAGAGTGTACACTAGGTGTAAAGTACAGAGATATAGGTCCAGACGGCACTGTATATGGTGGGCCAATGTATTATTTAACTAAAGGATTGGGTGCTAAAAATCTTGGGAAACTTGGTAAGGTACTAGCAGCTATGTTTGCAGTTTTTGTTATCGGGGGCTCTTTCGGGGGTGGAAATATGTTTCAAGTAAATCAAGCTTTTCAATTGGTAGAAAATATTACTGGAGGGCAAGAGTCATTTATTTATGGAAAAGGATGGTTGTTCGGACTAATAATGGCGGTACTGGTTGGTATTGTTATAATTGGAGGAATTAAAAAAATTGCAAAAGTTACCGATAAGATTGTACCATTTATGGTGCTAATTTATGTGTTGGCATCTTTGTTTGTTATTTTTTCCAATTTAGGAATGGTAGGAGATGCATTTATGCAAATAATAAACGGTGCGTTTAGTCCCGAAGGTGTTGCTGGTGGAGCTATGGGTGTTTTGGTACAAGGATTTAGAAGAGC
>JAOXRU010000597.1 GCA_025800395.1 Flavobacteriaceae bacterium | reverse complement strand
CCATATAAAATCAAATTGTAAACTAGCATGTGTGTCATGTAACGTTGCTAAAAGATAGGCACAACAAGCCGAAACGGATATAGAAGTACATAATGACACTAAGTTGTACCATATCTGCATAAGGTAATCATAATCTACGATTATGATTATCATAAAATGTTCCATCGACCCAATGTTTGATTTCAATATTTGATTATAGATTTGGGTTCCAGACCTATAATAACCAGTACTGTTAAAAAAGCGTTAAATTATTAGCGCTGTTATTCTGTGCTGTAAAAAATCAGAGAAATATTTTTTGATTTTTTGCGCTGATTTTTTGCGCTCGTACCCCCAAGTACTATACTACTATGGACTAATCGCTAGTCGCTCAAAAAAAAAATAACAGTTGCCGTTTATGGCATCATATTTTTTTTTATATGTATATCTTTTTTTCTTTTCTTTTTTCCTTTTTTTATTGAGGGGAAGATGTTACGATTGGGATTTGATTATACTGTAATTCGAGATGTTATTTAGCTTGCGTGACATAGGCGCCCTAGATTATTATGTATCAGTTTTGAGAGCCACGCGCTGGACTCAGAGGATGTTGCAATAAATTCAAGGGTTTTAACGCAAAGCTGTCTTCATTGGACCCACTATTCGAGCATTGAAACATGGTGTCAGGAGTGGGATCTGCACAATAAGCGAAATGAGTGACGGTGAAGATACTGGAACACAACCTCCGGCTCCACAGATATCACAGCAGATATCGACTCCAGCAACTAGGCAAGAACCGGATAACATGG
>JAOXRU010000586.1 GCA_025800395.1 Flavobacteriaceae bacterium | reverse complement strand
ATCCGACAAACAAAAAGATCTAGGGGAAGAATTAGCCGATGTGGTTTTTGTGGTCTTGTGCTTAGCCAATCAGACAGGAATTAATTTGCAAGAAGCATTTGATAAAAAGTTAGACATTAAAACCAAAAGAGATCATCATAGACACCACAGCAACCAGAAGCTGAAATAATTAATTTATATTTGCAAGAAAGGTGCTTTAAAAGGATTTTTGTCTATTATGAACTTACAACTAAGCAAAAAAAACAATAGCTGTAGTGGCAGCATTGTAATTACAGGCTCTAAAAGCGAGACCAACAGGTTGTTGCTGTTGCAAGCATTGTTTCCGCAGTTAACCATAAAAAATATAAGTAACTCAGACGATGCCAAGCTAATGGCTAAAGGTCTTCAAGTGCAAAAGGGTACAGTAGATATCCATCATGCTGGTACTGCAATGCGTTTTTTAACGGGCTATTTTGCCAATAAACCCGAAGCAGAAGTGGTGTTAACTGGTTCCGATAGAATGCAACACAGACCTATTAAAATTCTTGTAGATGCCTTAAGAGATTTAGGTGCAGATATCCAATATGTGCAATCGGAAGGGTATCCTCCATTAAGCATAAAAGGAAAGCGTTTAGAAAATAAAAAAGTACGTATTCCTGCCAATATTAGCAGTCAGTACATTACTTCTCTTATACTTCTTGGGGTAGCCATGCCAAAAGGGCTCAAGATTGTTTTAGAAGGAGAAATTACCTCTGTGCCATATATTAGAATGACTTTGGCGCTTTTGCATCAAATAGGCGTAAGGGCTACTTTCGAGCACAATACTATACAGGTCTTTCCTCC
>JAOXRU010000585.1 GCA_025800395.1 Flavobacteriaceae bacterium | reverse complement strand
CCATCATAGGCGATGCGGTATCGGATAAGACCTTGCCTTCCTTTTGTGCCCGTTCTTCTGCCTTTTTCATAGGACCAAACTCAGGTATGAAGCCTAGTGCTATAAGCCCTACCATAGCCACAGCGAATATAGCATATAAGTTAAAAGCTACAGATTTAAAATAAATTTGTGTCGCCTGGGCCAAATCTTCAATAGGTCCCTGACCAACCAATAAGCCTGTAATAAAAACACCCCATGCACTAAATGGAATAATTACTGCCATTGGCGCCGATGTAGAGTCACAAATATAAGCCAGCTTCTCTCTTGAAATTTTAGCCTTATCCGTTAAGTCTTTCATTACTGGGCCTACAAATAGGGGTGAAAAATAATCACTAAAAAAGATAAACATCCCTAAAAACCATCCTAGGAGTTGTACCTGTTTCCTACCCGTAATACGTCCGCCAACAACTCTGGCAAATTCTTTAGTGGAGCCTGTTTTTAAGAAAAAGGCCACCAAAACACCGATAAAAACTTCTATCATAACCACCCAAATAAAATCACCATTACCCAATGCTTTTGTAAAGAGTCCTGATAAGCCCCACAAGCCTTTACCCTGAATAAATACACCTGCTACCGCTGCTACTAATAATGAAAAAAGCGCTTCGCGGGTAATAAAAGCCAGCG
>JAOXRU010000557.1 GCA_025800395.1 Flavobacteriaceae bacterium | reverse complement strand
TGAGGCTCCCATTTAAAGTGTTTGGCAAGTAAATTGGTAAGTGTAGTTTTTCCGGCACCTATATTTCCTGCGATGGCTACATGCATGCTGTTAATTTTAATTTTAGAAATGATCGTAAATATACAAGTTCTTGCGTATTATTACACATAATTTTTTGCATAACTCGAACAGCCGACTCTTTTTCGGAGAAATTTTACTTATCCTGTCTAAAGCATGGCAAGATTTATTAAAAGAACTACATTTGTGCTAACAACTAAAAACAACATTATGAATATTCTCACCATGCCCTGGCCTTGGTATGTCAGTGGTTGTATTATTGCGCTTATTATGTTTATCCTTATTTGGTTAGGAAAACGTTTTGGAATGTCTTCTAATTTACGCACCTTGTGCAGTATAGGTGGTGCTGGTAAGTTGTCGGACTACTTCAAAGAACAATGGCGAGAAGGGTATTGGAATCTAATTGTGGTATTGGGAGCTGTTATTGGTGGTGCTATTGCATTACATCTTATGCAAGATAATCGGCCTATGGCTTTAAGTGCACAAACCGTTGTAGAATTGGAGCAGTATGGGTTTAAAAATATTGGGGAGGAATTATTGCCAGCAGAGCTCTTCGGAGAAGGAGTTTGGAAAGACCCTAAGCATTTGGCTATGCTAATAATTGGAGGGTTTCTTGTAGGTTTTGGTGCTCGTTATGCAGGAGGCTGTACTTCCGGACATGCAATAAGTGGTTTAAGTAACTTGCAAAAGCCTTCTTTAGTGGCGGTTTGTGGTTTTTTCGTTGGAGGGTTGGTGATGACTTGGTTTTTATTGCCCAAAATTTTGTAAGCGATGAAGTATTTAAAATTTTTACTAGTTGGATTAATTTTCGGTATTGTTTTGGTGAAGTCCGAAGCTGTTTCTTGGTACCGCATCTATGAAATGTTTCGTTTTCAATCCTTTCATATGTATGGTATTATTGGTACTGCGGTAGGTGTCGGAATTTTTTTGGTTTCTTATATAAAAAAATCAGAACTGCGAAGTTCGGAAGGCAAATCCATTACAATTCCTCCAAAAGCAAAAACGTATAAGGGCAATTTTATAGGTGGTTGTGTTTTTGGTTTAGGTTGGGCACTTGTCGGGGCCTGTCCTGGTCCTATGTTTATTTTGTTGGGTACAGGCTATTTATCGGTTTTCGTTGTTTTACTTTCTGCTATAGGAGGAACCCTGGTGTATGGTTTAGTTCGAAAAAAACTGCCGCATTAAAGGTTAAGCCTATGCCATAATAACATATCGTAACAAATAATTTGTATTCGGTTCTAGTTTTATATGATCTAGAAATTGCATTTGTAGTTTTTTTAATAATTGTATAGAGGCTTTGTTGGAGGGATGTACAATGGCATAAACTTTCTTAAACCTAAAGGTGTTAAAGGCTTCTTTTAATAATTTGTTTGCTGCTTCAAAAGCATATCCATTTCTGTGGTATAGTGGCAGTATAGCATACCCTATATCTATTCCTTCTATAGTCTCTCTCTGGTATAAACCACAAACTCCTATTGGTTGCATATTTTTTTTTAATATTAGGGTATAACTCCCGTATCCAAACAATTTCCATTGCGACTCTATATGCAATTGAATATACTTTTCTGCATCTTTAGGAGATTTTAAATTTCTATCGCCAACATGCTTTAGAAACAATGGACTATTCATCAAATCTAACAGAAATTTCGTATCTGTGGTTTTAGTAGCTCGCAAATACAAACGTACGGTTTCGAAAATAGGATATGGAGATTGCATAGTACAGATTTGCTTCTAAGATATGGTATAATTCAAGGCTTTTTGGGACAAAGATTGCTGTTTATAAGGCTTTCTATAGATTCATTTTGTCTTTACTTATGCGTTGTTGTGATCTTTTCGAGCT
>JAOXRU010000381.1 GCA_025800395.1 Flavobacteriaceae bacterium | reverse complement strand
TACGATTGGTTGCATTTGCATCATGAAGATTTTACCGGACAATACGGGAAGTTTTATGGGTCTTTTCGTGCTGCATCTTGGTATGTGGAAAATAAGCTAAATGCCGAAAAACTGGCCAAAGAGCTTGGTTATAATAAGGTGTCTGAAGAAAAGAGAGCGGTAGCGCTTAAAATAAGAGATTATGTAATTGGAGGTGGTTTTATGTTTGCAATGTGTTCTGCTACAGATAGTTTTGATATTGCATTGGCGGCAGAACATGTAGATATTTGTGAAGCGATGTTCGATGGGGATCCTTCAGAGCCTAATTATCAATCTAAACTAGATTTTAGAAATACCTTTGCATTCACCAATTTTACTTTAGAACGTAGGCCTAATTTTTATGAGTTTTCATCTATCGATACCACCAATCCGCGAAGAGGTCAAGTTCCTATGAATTCGGATTATTTTACACTTATGGATTTTTCTGCGAAATGGGATCCTGTTCCAACCATGCTCTGCCAAAATCATACGGCTATTGTAAAGGGCTTTATGGG
>JAOXRU010000502.1 GCA_025800395.1 Flavobacteriaceae bacterium | reverse complement strand
AAAAACAAACACGACAACAAACAAAGCAAGTAATTGAATATATCAAGACAACAAACCAACCCAACAATACAACTTTCACGAGGGCTTGCTTGAGCAGTTTGCAAAACCTTCTGACAAACAAGGATTTTTACTGACAAATGTATTACAATCAAAAAAAAAATTCTTCGCAAAACGACCTTTACAAGATACTACTATTTTCTCTACTAGGGCGCGCACTTCCTCCCAGTTTATTAAATGAGATTTGCTGTACGGTTAGAATATATCATTTTTGCGGGTAGTATCCCACTGATACACACACAAAAATTTGCGCATACTTATTATGCGATATCTTCCTGACTGCGAGTTCCTTCTTGCTGATATCTCAGAGTTGCAATTTTAGAATCGTATGTTGCATATTCTATCTCCATTTTTCTGCCAAACAGTCGGCCATCTATTAGACCATGTTAAATATAATAATATCGGTTATCAAATTATAGTCGTTCTGTGGCGGTATCATTAATCTCCATTTATGGTTAAGAGTAATAAAACCAGGACAGGAGGAAGAAAAGCACGATAACAAAAAATTCCAGGGAGACAAGGGAGATGGCTTAAGCAGCGGCCAGAAATGCCCAAATGAAACAGTAAAAAACACATATAGCATGGAAGGTATACTGGTATAATCTGGAATACCTGCTCTATCTTGTATAACCATTTAGGGAGCCACATTCTTAGTT
>JAOXRU010000499.1 GCA_025800395.1 Flavobacteriaceae bacterium | reverse complement strand
CCTGCCTCTCCAATAGCTTATATCCAGCCTCTAAAAGAACGTAGTACTAAATTAAGAAATTTCCCTCAATATTGTCGCACTTAATATAGCTAAAAATGCTGTTAGATAGAACAGGTCTGTGGACCGACTGGTTGGTAGATTATCAGCAAATGGTCTTTTGGTTCTTTTAGGCATTTGAGTAGGGTAGTGTAAAAACTTGTAAGAGGTTTATATGAAGAAAATTTTTCATAGATAAATTCTTAACTTATACACTTCATGGGATAGTTCTTGTTTTTTAACTCTTTTTCTATGCCTAATAAGTAAAATTTGTTCACGTTTAACAAATTGAATCTATGATGTTTTTACATCAAAATATTCCGATATATTAAATTCTCTTGTACTCAGAGCATCAAAAAATGATTCCTTGGTATCGAAGATTTTTTCTATTTCATACGGGTCATGTATCATTGCGTAAACAGCACCCTTTTCATCCATTGCAAGATAGTTTCCATCTTTCAAATCTTTAAGCACATAATAATTTTCTTCTTCTAACTCAATCTTAAATGTAGATTCAATCTCTAATTGATAATAAACTTCTTCAGGCATTTTACCAATTAATCTTTTTAAAAACTCTTTTTCTTCGATTATAAAATGCTTCTCTTTGATTTTTAAAGTATCTATTTTATTAAAATCTAATTCTGAGTATTTTGCATTCACTCTAAATCCTGCTAGCATCCCCTCTAGAATATGTAACTCAATTTGTTCAAAAGAACCTTTAACCATATTCCAAACATAAACATCTTTCAATACAAAAAACTGAGGGAGAGATTTATTTGAAAAATTGGATTCCAGTTTTGCATTTAAACTGAGAGTATATGTTCCTTTGTCCCCAAGCTGATTGGGCTTTTTATCCAAAATAAATTCTTCGCAAACTTGGGGAATCAAATAAGAATACTTCTTTGGAAGGGCTTTAACCACTACTCTCAGAAATATATAATCTTGCTTTTTAATCAGTTTTTTCTTACTAAACAGTTTAAACATCTATTTCCATTTTAAATTATACATTTCTTTAACCCATTTCGGAGCGAATCTAGCTCGATAAGGATCAATTTGAGCATGTCGTAAACTAGATACAGGCATAAGATTCAACCTGTTGTTTATCAACCATTTTGGAGCCCAACTAGCTCTTTGAGGGATAAACCTGTGATGAAGTTCTGTATACTGTTTCCAAACTTGACCAGTTTTTGGGTTGATGATTGGATCTAATGTTGGTTTTACACGTCCCGACCAATACGACGCTTTATATTGAGAAAATGTTTTGCCTCCTTTGAGGAAATTACTAGCCTTAGCAGCTCCTCCCCTTATATTCTTGGTCAGGCTGGTTACTACCTTTGGCTTTTTAGCTGCCACACTGGCAATCTTCGCAGACTGCTTCGCCAAAGTTTTTAAACCGCCGTATATAAGCCCTGCCTCTCCAACAGTCATGACGTTGCCTACTAACTCGCCCATACCTTGCAGTACAGCTACGGAAGCAACACTACGTACTTCCATAAATTCAGCCATATAAGCTTGGTTGTAAGCGTCATCTGAATTCTGCTGATACCAATCTGCTGCCTCCTGATGGGTCTGAAAGTTTTGCCCTGTATAACTATTGTATTGGGACAATGTACATTCACAAGCATTTGTGCCTTGATATACAACACCACTCAAAGGGGATTCCGACGTCCAACTATTCCGCTTTCGTTTTCCATAGACAGTAACATTAGACAGCTGAATGGTTTGAATAGGCGGATCTCCTATTCCTCCCTCTGGAGCCATGCCCGTTGGGTCTATGTATTTTATTGGATTGCTATAGGTATACTCATATGGAGATCTGTTTTCAGCAACAACCTCCGCCAACGGATCTACAGAAAGCCACAAGCTCACCTTAGGATTATAATACCGTGCCCCATAGTAATATAACCCAGTCTCCTCATCCAATTCCTTGGCGTTGAATTTATAGGGGGTGTTCCATCTGGCATTTTTGGATTCTATGAACACCTCTCCGAAAGGAACGTATTCCAGATGTTGTACGACTTCGCCTTCTAAATTAGTGATAAATGA
>JAOXRU010000458.1 GCA_025800395.1 Flavobacteriaceae bacterium | reverse complement strand
GGTCCGCCTCTAATGTCTTCCGATCTCCTTTCCTGTTCGATGAGATGTTCAGGGAGGGGCCAGCTGCGCATCTGTATGCGCAAAAAGAGGCTTGGGCGAGACGAAATTCACATTGTTCACACACATTTTTTTGTGTTTATGAATAACCACGTTTAACCAAACAAACTATAGCTACCGCTATGGTAGTCAGTACTCTCCTTTATCACATCCATGAACGAAATTGTAGACAAGCGCATGCCATTGCGACCTTACAAGAATGTTATTCGGTCAGCGCCTATAAACATTCATATGATATTATGAAGTTAGGCAGCTATGGGCATAAATAGACAATTTTACAAAACCATTGCTTACACACTAGAAAAGATTTTCCTAAAGTTTAGTTATTGCTAATGATAAAATGTATCAAAAAGAACTCGTATGCAGTTTTTGTTGTGGTTAGATGAGACCATATTGCCGCTACAATGATGAGCGTATAATGCCAAAAATAGCAAAAACATGATATGTTGAAGGCCTTTGAGCAACCCCTAAACCAACTTTAATTCGGACAAAAATGGTACCATTCAACTCACAATGAGCCAGAGAACCACATTAGCCTTGCCCACCGATGTTTTTCAAAACTTTGTGTTTTTTGGCCCACCCTAGTG
>JAOXRU010000447.1 GCA_025800395.1 Flavobacteriaceae bacterium | reverse complement strand
GATTGTCAATAGTAGTAGTATACTATTATCTATCTCGGTTTAAGCACATTCTATGTTTTTCGCCTTCCATTTGCAATTTTTACTCCATAAGAAAGCCCCAATCCTCGCTTTAAGCACCATTCTTTTGGCTTCCCAAATGTTTGTGGCATACTATTGTTTATCCTAGTAGCAAAGATCGGTTTGGAAAAATCATTAGAAACCTTAAGCAAAGCTCATTGAATTGAAAAGAGATTGGGGGGGATGAATTTGCGAATGCGTTTATTGATTCGTTTCGGGGGACGAGTTGTTAGGCATATGTTTTGAGCGATGGTGTCCCTTTTGGAAAATAATGGAGCTGTTAACGGATATTACTGGCATTTTACTAGTATACATAGAATAATAATACTAGAATATGGTCTACGGTTGTGTATTTTTTTGTTTTTTTCCACCACAGACAATAACAACAACGCCGGAAGATTTTAATCCCGAAAACGAAATTAATCCCCTCTGCCTTTTGCCTACCACCAAAGTATTGAATGTCAGACTGGAGTTGGAAATATTATACGACAATCCAAAAATCTACCGTCCACTATGTCTTCTTTAAGTTTATATACTACAACATACTATACTAGCATAGGTTTGTTCTAGAACGTACTATATTAGCATTAGGCTAGGTCGA
>JAOXRU010000443.1 GCA_025800395.1 Flavobacteriaceae bacterium | reverse complement strand
TATACCAATAGCAATCGAACTTGTTTCCAAAATGCTTGGCAGAGGCCTTCAAGTGGATAAAATACCACCTCCTCCACCACCAAATCCTTACTCAAATGTTTATCTTCCACAATCAGGAGGAAAATTTCCAATGTATCCACCTCCATTTTATGGTAACTGGGGAGAAACTATAGGAATGGGTAAAAAAACAGGCAAAGGTAAAAAGACTGGAATGGGTAAACAAAAAGGCCAGGGGTTACTATTAGGAAAAAACAGTCCATTCAACGGGATCCCAATTCTTGGAACCATTTTGTAAATAAACCTCTATCAAACTTTGATCTCGAAAAATGGATTGACGATTTGGAAATAAAGTATTTCAGAAGTATTTACTCCAGAGATCGGCTTCCTGATGAGATAAGAAAGAAAGAATGTGGTATAATCAATCTTGATAGTATTGAAGGTCAAGGAACTCATTGGGTTTGTTACAGAAACATTGATAAACAGATGGTTGAATACTTTGATCGATTTGGTTTGATTATGCCTCGTGAAGTTTATCATTATTTAGTAAAATCTAGAAAAAAGGTATTTTATTCACAAGATGAAATTCAAAAACGAGATACTGTTCTTTGCGGTTATTG
>JAOXRU010000441.1 GCA_025800395.1 Flavobacteriaceae bacterium | reverse complement strand
CATTGCCATTACAGGCTCGTCTTTGCCTTCGAGTTGAACACCCATTGCATCCCAGATGAATTTTCGAGAACTGCCAAAGGCAAAATCCCGTACATTATCCGCATGATAAATCCATGTTTTTTTGTCTTTTGCTTTCGACTTTTCCTTTTTTTCTGCTTCTTTTTGCGATACAATCACCACAGGATTTTTAGCGGTTTTAGCTTCTTCATATAATTTTTGTTGCTCTTCGGTCAAAACTTCTTTTGGATTTTGGAGTGTTCCAGTCGAGGCAACAATATGATCAGACGGTACAGTAATTTTTACTTTGTAATCGCCGAAAGGCAAAGCAAACTCGCCTCGTCCTAAAAATTGTTTGTGTTGCCAGCCATTTACATCGTCATAAACTGCCATGCGTGGAAACCATTGGGTAATGGTGTAAATATAATTTCCATCTCCTTCGAAGTAATTAAATCCACCACGTCCGCCCATCAAGTCACGGTCATTAATATTGTAATACCATTTGATTTGCAAAACAATAGATTCTCCCGTTTTCAATGGTTTAGGAATATCAACCCGCATCATCGTTTTA
>JAOXRU010000428.1 GCA_025800395.1 Flavobacteriaceae bacterium | reverse complement strand
AAATAAATCTATAGAAAGCCTTATAAACAGCAATCTTTGTTCCAAAAAGCCTTGAATTAAGGGTTTAACCTGCGCCTTTTTAATCCAAATCTCACTATTTATAAGGCTTCTGTGAAGATAATTTATATCGAACTCACGTTAACTATTTAAAACTCACAAATACCTATATTTCTATACCCATGCAAACAAAAATCCCATATAGTTTACTTCTTTTTTTAGGAATTTTAATTTTATTAATGGTTGGCTTTGGCACCATACAACCTAGCAATTGGAGAAAAATATACAGTCAGCCTCAGGAATATTGGCCAACACCTACAATAGATAGTGGGGTGGCTTGGAAACCATTGGCTCCTTTAGAGTGGGATTATGGTTATTATGATAGAGAAGACAACCCAAAGTATCGGTTGGGTAAAATGCTGTTTTTCGATCCTAAACTTTCCCTTTCTGGTCAAATTTCTTGTAGTAGCTGTCACGATCCGGAAAATGGTTGGGGAGATGGGAGAGCTGTTTCCTTAGGACACGACCATCTGAGAGGGAACAGAAACACCCCTAGCTTGTTTAATGTTGGAAAACGCAAACACTTCAATTGGGACGGAAGGGCCGCTAGTATACAAGAGCAAAGCTTGGGACCAATTACTAGCCAACACGAAATGGCTATGGATACAGCCATCCTAGCACCCAGATTGCAGCAGATAAAAGGGTACAAAGAGTTGTTTAAAAGTGCCTATGGAGATTCTAAAATTAACTTCGATCGCATAGCCCAAGCATTAAGTGTTTTTCAAAAGCATATTAAAAGTAGACCCGGTCCTTTCGATAAATTTTTAAAAGGGGAACACCAAGCACTTACCGATCAGGAAATTTTGGGATTACATCTATTTCGTACCAAGGCCCGTTGTATGAATTGTCACTTTGGATCCATGCTCACCGACAACAGCTTTCACAATATTGGTCTCACCTACTACAAACGCGAATTAGAAGATCTTGGGCGCTACCTACATACCAATAAGCCAGAAGATGTTGGTAAATTTAAAACACCTAGTCTACGCGAAGTGGCACAAACTGGTCCATGGATGCACAATGGTGTTTTTACCGATTTAGAGGGTGTTGTAGCTATTTACAACGCAGGCATGCATATGCTAGACCCTACAGAAGAAGAAAAAGCCGCAGATCCGCTTTATCCGGTGGTAGACCCTTTGCTAAAACCTCTAAATCTCTCCCAAGAAGAAATGAATGCCCTTGTTGCTTTTATGCACACCTTATCTGGTCATCCTTTTCAAATGCAAAGACCCGAAATATTGCGCTAAAAACACTGCAAAACGACTATAAAAAAGAGCAATTATGTTTTTTCGTATTTACCTTACTAGATTTCACATTTAATAAAACAAAAAGCTTTTTACCTTATGGTTGCTCTTGCTAAAAATGGTAACAGCTGTCATTTCTATTTGCTTAAAAACCTTCTGTGGTGGTTATAACTAACTAAAAATTACTAGATGTGGAGCAACAATACTTTTGTAGAAATAGTGTTTCTTTTTGTGATTAACACAAAAAGCGTAAATATTTTTTGTGAATAATTGTTTATATTTCCCATAATCTTTTTTAATATAGCATTGTCTTAAACCCTTGATAATATTGTGCTTTTGAGGAATTGCAAAATTTATAATATAGGAATAAGATTTTAGTTTTAGGCTTTTTACAGGGAATTTTGGCAGCGATCGAAAAGTGTCCAAGTTAGTTTCTATCAAAAAATTTCTCGTTTCCATTTTTCCCGCCTAAAACTTATAGCATTTATAATTTAAAATCACCCCAATAAATAGCCTTTTTCCCTTTATATAAAGAAAAAAATCATCTATTTCTTTTAGGATGTTTCAAAATAGAAAAAGGAATTATTAAACACACTTCCATCGATTTTATTAGTTTTTGAGCGAAAATACTTACTCTATGTGCTTTTTTATGTTTAGGTTTTCATAAATTTTTAGGGTTCTTGCGTTTCGATGCATATCTTTAACCACTTTTTTTGAGAAAATTTAAAAATTGATAAGGATGTTACGTAGCTTTTTATGGATAGGCTTTTTGTGGATCACTACAGTGGCTATAGGGCAACAAAAACAACAAATTAAAGATAGTGTTCCCAACAAAGAACTTCAAATAAATTCTTTGTCTAATGAAGGAGTAGACCTAAGCGACCAATCCAATTTCAAATATGGCTTAAAAGATAATGAGCAAACTGCACTTTGGGATCGTCTTTGGAGAGAAGAGCTATACAGCCGAAGTATGTTCGATAGTTTATATTCCGATATACAAAATTACGACAAGAATAATCCAATTATAAAAGAAGTTCCAACCCAATTGCTGAAAAAGCGACTGGCAGAGCTCAACGAGAAAACTCCTTTCAATGTGGAGTACAATCCGATATTGGAAAAGGTGATCAATTCTTATTTGAAAAGAAGAAGATCCTCTATGGAACGCCTAATGACCATGAGCCAATTTTATTTCCCGATGTTTGAAGAGGCCTTAGCTGCTTACGATATTCCTTTGGAGATGAAATATCTTGCCATCGTAGAATCTGCACTCAATCCCAGAGCAAAATCTCCCGTGGGCGCTACAGGTTTGTGGCAGTTTATGTATACCACTGGCACCATGTACGATTTACAGGTAAATAGCTATGTAGACGAACGTAGCGATCCGCTCAAATCTACCAAAGCTGCTTGTGCTTATTTGGGCAAATTGTATAAAATATTTGGAGATTGGGACCTGGCTTTGGCAGCCTACAATTCCGGACCAGGAAATGTAAATAAAGCCATCAGAAGATCGGGAGGATACGTCAACTACTGGAATATCAGAGGAAATTTACCAAGAGAAACTGCTGGCTATGTCCCAGCATTTTTGGCTACCATGTATTTGTTTGAATATGCCAAAGAACATGGCTTTAAACCAAAAAAAGTACAAAATCCTTATTTCGAAACAGACACCATACAAATAAAAAATCTGATTATGTTTGATCAGATTGCAGAATTGTTGGATATGGAAGTAGAAGATATCCAATTGCTCAATCCGGCTTACAAACTAGATATCATTCCCCACATCAAAGACAAAAAATATTATTTGCGATTGCCAACAGACAAGGTGGGCGTGTTTGTTGCCAATGAAAAAACCATATATAGTGCGGTAAAAGAGGAATTGGCCAAACGAGAAAAACCGCTACCACGATTTTTGAAAACCAATGCACGGATACGATATCGGGTGCGATCGGGAGACTATTTGGGAAGAATAGCAAGAAAATACGGGGTGCGCGTGAGCCAAATAAAAAGATGGAACGGATTGCGAAACAACAGGCTGCGTGTGGGACAACGACTTAGTATTTATCCTCGAAAACCAGTTGGCACGATTGTTGACACTAAAAAAAACAAACCAAAAAAGCAAGTTCCGATTTCTGGAAATACAGAGATTTATACCGTGAAAGAAGGAGATTCTCTCTGGATAATTGCACAGAAATTTAGAGGAGTCACTGTGGATTTGATCAAAGCCTGGAACGGATTGCATGGCAATAGCCTAAAACCCGGAACCAAACTCAAAATTTGCACTAGTTGCTAACACCATATATTATGCGAAATATCTTCCTGATACTTATCTCCAGCTTTGTACTACTAGCAAGTTGTGAGGACACTACTTCTACCCAAAAAACCCTGCCCGATTCGGTGGGCGCCATCAACGAATTCTCCTTGGTAATGCCCAACCAACAATGGAAAGGAAGACTTGGTGACAGTATAAGGTCTTATTTTGCATCTCCAGTACACGGCCTGCCAACGATAGAGCCACTTTTTAATATTCACCATATAAATCCCCAACTATTTAGCGATTTTGTGCGCAATAGCAGGGCGGTGATTTTGATCAAAAATGGGGCAGAAGCCGGATATACCATTCGCAAAGATGTTTTTGCCAGACCGCAAACCGTGATACAAATTCAGGGAAATACCGAAGAGGAAATCATAGGTGTCCTTCAGGAAAAAGCAACAGAAATTATAGAGCTATTAAAGCAAAAAGAACTGGAAGAAAACCAAAGACGGTTGCTCTTAGCCTTGAGTTCCGACAAAACACTGGAAGAAACTTTTGGACTCAAACTCCGCATTCCGTCTTATTACAAAGTGGTAAAACAGGAGGAAAATTTTGTCTGGATTCAGAGGCAAATCAAAAAGGGAACTATGGGACTCGTGGTATATGCTTTGCCAAGCGGATTCTATACATCCGACAGCACTTATGTAGCCGATATTTACAAAACCAGAGATTCTATAGGAAAAAAGTATATCCCAGGTCCAGATCCCGAAAAAAACTATATGATTTCGGAGTATAACTATATACCAGTTCTCAATGGTATAGAAATAAACGGACTAAAAGTCGCCGAATTTAAAGGCATGTGGCAAATGTTTGCTTATCCAATGGCAGGACCTTTTGTACACTATATCTTCAACGATAAGGCAAACGATCGTTTGCTTGTAGTAGAGGGCTTTATGTTTGCTCCTCATGTAGATAAGCGCAACAAAATGTTTGAGCTCGAAGCCATTATTAAATCTGCAAAACTAGAATCGCCCAAAAAATAAGCGCAATAGCTGCTCCTGGGTAGAAGACTAGAATCGCCCCATCACATATATAATCCTCAAAGGTCGTACTGCGGCATAGCAGATGTGCTTTTGGAGCGATATTTTGGGCTTTTTTTCCATCAAAAGGATTAATGCTTTTTGTGGCAAAAGACGCTTAAATCTCCTTTATTTTGTTTTTTTGGAACAAGCTATATGCGAATTTCGGCAGCCCGTCTCCAAACCAACTGTTTTTTTACTTTTAAAATCTACTATGGTTCCCGCACGAATCCTTTTGTGTGGTGGCATTTTATATTCATTTAGCTATAAAGAAAAAAATCTTCTATTTCTTTTTAAAGTCAAATCCTAAATTCAATTGTAACATTATTGGCCAAATATTTCCGTTTCCATTCGTGTCGAAATAGTATTGAGGCCCGACGTCAAAAAGTAAGTGAAAATTCTTTCCGTATTTTCTTTGAATTCCCCAAGTTGGTCCAATTGCGAAATCAAAGTCAGATGTTCGGTTTACATTTTCAGCGATTGAATTCCCACGTGTTATAAATCTCAACGAAACAAAATTTCCAGAATTATTTTCAGTCGTTCTGTTTTTGTTATTTCGCTTATTTAAATTGTAAAACCATTTTTCTTGAACATCCAAAAATGGACTAATTATATAAATAAATCCGCTACCACCAAAAGTTAAGTCAGGATATGCTCCTCCATAACCAATTCCGATAGCCGAAGAAAAAGTCGAAAATTGTCCTGTTGGAATTTCTAATTCAATCGCAGGATTTAAAAAATTTACACGCCATATTTTTTCAGTTCCGATGTCTTGAGCGTAGTTTAGGGTTGTTAAAAATGCAAATACTAGAAATAGTAAACTTTTTTTCATTGGAATTAGTTTTTTTGATATTAAAATGTTGTAGGAATTGAGCAAGAATTATGCCATCTTTTACGAAAAGTTGCACAACAGCCCGTCTCAAAACCACCTAGTTAACGTGAGTTCGATATAACTTACGCACACAGTTTATTTTGATTTTCTTAGGCTAGGCGTGGCTTTGAAGGGCTATTTATAGCTCGAAAAGATCACAACGACGCATAAGGAAAGACAAAATAAATCTATAGAAAGCC
>JAOXRU010000426.1 GCA_025800395.1 Flavobacteriaceae bacterium | reverse complement strand
TAGTACTAATAACCCATAAGCTTATTGTACGCTCTTTTTATTTTAAGACACAAAAACGTCTTTTTTCTTATCTCAATATGTTAACATATACGGGACTCTTATAGGGTTACCGAAAGATTTAAGGTGATTATAGCAATGGGGCTCACCTCTTACCATTCCGAACAGAGAAGTTAAGCCCATTAGCGCCGATGGTACTGCCACTGGTGGGAGAGTAGGTCGTCGCCTTTTTTTAAAGCTCGAATACAATTTGTGTTCGAGCTTTTTTTATTTATCAATATTAACGTGAGTGTGATATTGCTGTTTTTACACAGAAGTCTTTACCATTTTAAATTATCGCAATAAATAGCCCTTTTAAGCCACGCCTAATCTAAGGAAGGCAAATTAAACGATGTGTTTCTTTTAAATCAAACGCAGGTTATTTATTATACTTGCTAGAGTCTCCTTTTATTGCTAGTTCCATTCTGGAGTAAGTATCAATTGTTACAAGCTATATTTAATATTTGCTTACAATACTATAGAATGAAATATAATTTTCTTTGATATTATTAATTTTTTAACAGTTTAGTATAGAAAAAATACGTTGCTTTGGTATAATAATTGTGGAAATATAAATTATGCTAACCTAACAACATATATTATGAATAAGAAAAAACTGCTAGTTGGCGGTGTGGTACTATTATGCGCACTTTTTGGCTATGCATACTTTGATGCTGACGATAGTGAAGAGACATCTATTTATGCTGAAGTAACTAAAGGTACTTTTATTAATGAAGTCATTATTTCGGGAGAAGTACAATCTACCAGTTTAAAAAAAATTAATGGACCTAAAAATGTTCGCAAGTTTAAACTTAGAGACATTAAAATTCAAGATCTTATTCCAGAAGGAACCATAGTGAATGCAGGTGATTATGTGGGACGTTTAGATCCATCTGGTGTAAATGAGCAAATTATAGATGCCAAATTAAATTTGGAATCGGCACAATCTAAATTTACCCAAGAACAAATAGATACAACTCTAAGTCTTAAACAAGAACGTAATAGTATTAAGGATTTAGAGTTTCGTATAGAACAAAGTAGATTGGAGTTAAAACAATCTATATATGAGCCACCAGCGACTATTAAAAAGTTGGAAATAGAGTTGGCCAAAAATGAAAGAGATTTAAAAGAGAAGAAGGATAATTATTTTATTATTCGAAAAAAAGCCATTGCAAAAATGGTAGAAGTGGGTACCGAAGTATCAAAGATTAAAAAAACCTTAGGAGAATTAGAAAAACTACAACAAGATTTTACAATCCATACAGATTCTCCTGGCATGGTTACCTATGCAAAAACATGGGATGGCTCCAAAAAGAAAGTGGGATCCACTGTAAGTATGTGGGATTTGACAATAGTGACTTTGCCAGACCTTAGCAAAATGCAGTCTAAGACCTATGCAAATGAAGTGGATATTAGGAAAATTAAAAATGGTTTACCAGTTACCATTGGATTTGATGCCTTTCCAGATTTAGAATTGGAGGGAGAGGTAACCCAAGTCGCAAATGTAGGGGAATCAAAGCGTGGTTCTGATATCAAAGTTTTTCAGGTTTTAATTAAGTTAAAAGAAAATGACAAAAGCGTAAAACCTGGTATGACAACTTCCAACGCCATACTTATAGATAAACAAGAGAATGTGTTAAAGATCCCGTTGGAATCGGTGTTTTCTAAAGATAGTATTCAGTATGCCTTTGTAAAAAAAGGATTTGGTATAGAGAAAAGACAAGTAAAGCTTGGTATGTCCAATTTAAATGAAGTGATCGTTTTAGAGGGTTTAAAAGAAATGGAGGAAGTTAGTTTAAACCTACCTGAAGGAATGGAAGATAAGGCGATAAAAATGTTGGAAAAATGATAGATAAGGTCTTACTTGAAAAATTACGTTCCAATTTTTCGGAGGCCTGGCGAGTAATTAGAATTAACAAGGTAAGAACATTACTCACCGCCCTTGGAATTATTTTTGGAGTTGGAGCTGTTATATCTATGATGTCTATAGGCAATGGCGCAGAAAAAGAAATTTTGAGTCAATTAGAGCTTGTTGGGGTAAATAATATCGTAGTGACGCCTATTGTAGATACAGAAAAAGAGGAAGAAGATATGGGGGAAGAGGAAGGGAATTCTCCAGAGAACAAACGTTTTTCAAAGGGCTTAGATATTCTTGATGCTGAAAGTATATTAAACCATATTCCTTCTGTAGCCTTTACAAGTCCTGAAATCGTATTGGATACTTATGTGATAAATAAAGGAAGGCAGAACAAAGTGAAATTGATTGGTGTAGATGCCAATTATTTCAAAGTTTCCAATATGGATTTGCGAATTGGAATCTATTTTTCTAAACCGCAATTATACGGTGCGCTACCTGTTTGTATTATTGGAGAAAGTATAGCAAAGAAAATGTTTCCTGGTATCTCGGCAATTGGAAAACATATTAAAGTAAAAGATACTTGGCTACAGGTTGTAGGCGTAACTAAAGAAAAACGAATTTCTACAAAAGCTCAAGAAAATCTGGGTATTAGAGATTTAAATATGGATATTTATGTTCCGATAAAAACTTTTTTGGTTCGATATAGAGATAGGAAAGTTTTGGTAGATAAGCCACTAGACCTTGGTGGTGGGGGAATGATTGTAATTTCAGGATCGGATAGTGGTCCAAAGAAGAAAAAACCAAGAGGAAATTACCATCAGATTGATAAACTCACCATACAAGTGAAAGAAGCTAGTCAATTGGTTGCTACGGCGGAAGTTGTAGGTCGTATGTTAAAGAGAAGGCATAATGATGTGGCCGATTTTGAAATCACTATTCCCATTCAATTGTTGCAGCAACAACAAAGAACCAAACAAATTTTCAATATAGTACTAAGTATCATAGCTGGTATTTCCTTGCTCATTGGTGGAATTGGAATTATGAATATTATGTTGGCCTCTGTACTAGAAAGAACCAAGGAAATAGGAATAATAAGAGCACTGGGAGCTACAAAGCAGGATGTGATTTTACAGTTTTTATCAGAATCGGTATTAATTAGTATAGGAGGTGGAATTTTGGGAGTTTTGCTAGGTGTTTTGGCATCTTATATGATAGAATTTACTACAGATATCGAAACAATATTGTCTGTGCAGTCTATTATTTTGTCGTTTTTTGTGGCTACTATCATTGGCTTAGTATTCGGAATAGCACCAGCAAGATCTGCAGCAAATAAGAATCCAATTGAAGCAATTAGATATGATTAAATCTATTGCCTAGTTCATTATCCATAAATATTCAAACCAAATGCTTAAATAGTTCGAAAAAAGTATATAATACCATTTCAAAATAGAAAAGGCATAACTTTTTTCGTTAATCGATATCCTTATGAAGAATATACTTTTAATATGTTGTTTTATACCATTGTTGGTACAATCACAATCTCAGGTCTTAACTTTAAAAACTGCTATAGATCGCGCCCAGAAAGAATCTCCAGATTATGAGGTTTTGAAAAACACCATGCAGGGGGAGTATTGGCGTTATAAAAGCTTTAAAGCTGGTTTGCTACCACAAGTGCGGTTAAATGCCACATTACCGGAATATTCCAATTCTATTAGAAGAATTGTTGCAGACGATGGTAAAGACATTTTTGTAGGACAAAACCAATCTATATTTAATGCAGATTTGGCTATAAGTCAAAATGTGCCATTTACTGGCGGGGAGTTTTCGGTACGCTCTAGGTTTGAGCGTATCGATCAGTATGGAGAAAATGCGAACACCAATTATTCTTTAATTCCATTTTCTATAAATTATACCCAGAACTCCTTATTATTTAATGCATTTAAGTGGGATAAAAAAATAGAGAAATTGCGCTATGAAGAATCACAAAAGGCATTAGTTGAAAGACTAGAACGTATTTCTATGAAGACTACCAATTTGTATTTTAAGGCTTTAAAAGCCCAAATGCAATTGCAAATAGCTAAGAATAACCAAAAAAATCAAGACACCTTGTTCCAAATTGCACAGGGTAGATTTAAAATGGGAAAAATAGCCGAGAATGAGTTATTACAAATGGAATTGGCGCTATTAAATTCGGAGAATAATCTAACTTCTAGAGAACTAGAAGCCAAAAAAGCTTTTCAAGATTTAAATAGATTTTTGGGTTTAAAGACAGCGTCCCTTTTTTTAGAAACGCCAAAGACATTGGGTAATTTTGTAGTTGGTGTAGAAAAGGCTTTGGAAGAAGCCAAATTGAATAGAGCCACTGTATTAGAGTTTAGAAGAAGAAGATTGGAGAGTGAAAGAAAAGTAGCCGAAGCAAAAGGAAATAATAGATTGCAGTTGCGTATTGATGCTAATTTTGGATTAAACAAGCAAGATAATAATACCAATACGTTGTTTGAGGACTTTAACCAACAAGAAAGTGTTCGAGTTTCTCTTGGGATTCCCATTTTTGATTGGGGGGTATCTAAGGCCAGAAGAAAAATGGCAGAATCTAATTTGGAACTTACAAATACCAATATTGAACAAGAAAGCATGGCATTTGAGCAGGAAATTCGATTGCATGTGATGAACTGGACCAATCAGCAACAGTTTTTGTCTACTGCCACAAAAGCTAAAGAAGTAGCAGTAAAACGATATGATATTTCAAAAAAACGCTTTATACTAGGGAAAATTACCATAACAGAATTGAATATAGCCCAAAATGAAAAAGATAGAAGCATACTTTCCTATTTAAATTCTTTAGAAAAGTATTGGCGCGATTACTATTTGTTGAGAACGCTAACACTATACGATTTTATGAAAAATGAAAAAGTGATGTCTCAAACTGTACTACAGTTTTAATAGCAAGTGTTTACCTTTAACAGGACTATCTCATTAGGATCTGCACGTTTTTAAAAATGCGTAATGATTGCCGATATAACTTGTAGAGAGGTAATAATAGTGTGCGACGGATCAATATGTAATTGCACCAATATGGGTTTTAAGTTTATACTTTTATACCTGTAATTATAAGGAAATTTTTCTATTTCTTTTAAGGGCATTTCAAACTAGATATGGTATAATTCAAGGCTTTTTGGGACAAAGATTGCTGTTTATAAGGCTTTCTATAGATTCATCTTGTTTTTCCTTATGCGTCGTTGTGATCTTTTCGAGCTATAAATAGCCCTTCAAAGCCACGCCTAGCCTAAGAAAATCAAAATAAACTGTGTGCGTAAGTTATATCGAACTCACGTTTATTAGGTTTTGAGCAGCTCAGCCATGGGTAAAGAAGCACAATAATAAAATAAAATGGCTGCTATGTCGATACATAAAGATAAATTAATAAGTAAAGTGTCCAATAACTGGAAAGTCGAACAGCATATTTTCTAGTACCTGTCCCGCACCTATATTGTGCACGATAAGCGGTGTGCCATTGGCAGATTTTTTGTTGCTTACCAAACCAATATGGTATAGATTTCCGGGTAATTGCCAGCAAACGATATCTCCTGCTTTATAATCGGAAGCATTTTTGGACTTTGGTAGGGAGTTTCCAAAACGCTTAAAAAACACTATGAGATTGGGCACGCGACGGTGGTCTATATTGGTATCGGTACGTTTTAGTCCCCAGTATTTTGGGTATAGATGGAAATTGGCCTTCATGTCTTGGTGTACCAAGCGCTGTAAATCGATGCCAATTTTGCGATAGGCTCTAATTACCACATCGGTACACACCCCTTTGCTTGCTGGCACATCGCCATTGGGGTAGGGAATAGAGAAGTACGCAGGGTCGTAAGTGACCTCGTCTTTGGTGAGCAATAAGGCTGCTTCGGCCAAAGCGTTGGTGTTTTGCCCATGGGCACTTAAACCGATACTTATAAGCATTAGGAAGAAGATGTGTTTCATGGTTTTGCTTTTATTGTGAAAATACAAGAATTGCGCCAAACTGTTGTGTGTGAAGTGGAATCTGCGTAAGGGATGGTAGTGGTAGCTTATCGTCTTTTACAATTAGCTGCACTTGCAGGCGGAGGCGATTGGCAATGAGCCCACGTACTGCTAGTAAAGCTTTTGAAAAAGGCGGTAACTATAAGCGTATCAGCCCGCCCTAGCTTTGGCGATAGCGAAGGCTAGGGGACGCCCAAAACATTAATTATATTAAATTCTAAAAAAATATGCGACATTTTTAGCATCTTGTAGTTATACTACTAAACCAAGAATGCAAGACAACAATCTCATACAAGCGTGTAAAGACAACCAGCAATGGGCGCAACTGCAATTGTACCACAAATACAAGCAGGATATGTTGCGATTGTGCTGGCGGATATTGAAGGATGAGTCTCGTGCCAAGGATGTGGTGCATGATGCGTTTATAAAGGCTTTTAAGGGAATGCATGCTTTGGAAGTGGATAGCAATCTTGGGGCTTGGTTGCGTCGTATAGCGGTAAATGCCGCCTTGGATGTTTGGAAAAAACAGCAGCGAGAACGCTTGGTAGATACGGAGCTTCCTACGGTGTATAGCTCGGGGGAGGACATAGATGAAAGCCACTCTATGGAGGAGATTTTGGCAGCTATAGCAGGGCTGCCTGCCAAATACCGTATGGTGTTGGAGCTGTATTTGTTGGATGATTATTCGCATAAGGAGATTGCTGTTTTTTTGCAGACCAATTACAGCACGGTTCGCAACCAATATGTGCGAGGAAAACAATTATTGATAAACCGATTAAAAAAGATAGAGCATGGGGTGGAACGATAGATTGAAGGAAACATGGCGGGCGCAGGGGGGACCGCAAATGCAAGCGGAAGATGATGCTGCTTTTCAGAACTTGCTGCAGCAGGAACTCCATAGCAAGCCAAGAACCAGATTTATGTGGTATGCCATGGGCGCAGCTGCTGCGGTGTTGGTAGCGGTGGTGGTATGGTGGCCACGTTCCAATCCGGAACTGGTAAATAGGATGGAGTTGGCCTTAGAGCGGAATTCCAATGCGGAGACCTTGGCAGCGGTATACCATACCAAGGATAAGATGAAGGCTAGTGACAAGGAACTGATAGGGGTGTTTATAGAAGTGCTAGAGCAAAGCGATAATGCCAATGTGAAAGTGGTGTTGATAGATGCCTTGTTGCAGTTTCCTAAAGACAAGAATATCCGCAAAGCCCTATTGGAGACCTTGCGAAAAGAGAAGGAACCATTGGTTCAAATAAAACTCATAGATGCTATGCTAAAGCTACAGGAAATGCGCGCAAAGGAACCTATACAGGCAATTATAGCCCAAGAGGAAACCTATCCGGTGGTGAAGCGAAATGCAACTATGGCTATTAATCATTTAAAACAAAAACAATGAAGATAAAAACGATTGTATATAGTATTATAGGTTTGTGGGTGATAGGCCTGCAGGCTCAGAAGAAAAGTGTGGAAATAGATTTTTCTAAAGGTGTATTGGAACTTTGTGCAGAAGGAAATGTAAAAATAGTGGGGCGCAGTGGTAACAGTCTCAAGATTCGTTCGGTGGGGAAGCTCCCATTTTATCAGAGACATATGAATATTCCTAGTATTTATATGGATAGCTATGCTACGGATTCTTTGAATCGATATAGAGCAAATAACTTCTGGTTTGCCCATAGAAAAAAGAGAGGCTTACAGCCATTGGGTAATAAAGAGACTAGTACCAAAGACAATCCGTATACCGCGCAGAGCGGCTTTTTTAAGCAGAAAGAGTTTTTTAAAAAGATGGTATATATACTTCATGTAAGCGAGGGGAAAGTTCGGCTTCGCTTGGGGGAGGAAAAGGATGTAAAGCTAGGGGAGGAGTTTTTGCCCTTGGGTAAGGAGTTGGTATTAGAGGTGCCGCACGCTGTGGATTTGGAGCTCAATTCTATGGATTGTGCCAAAAAGAAACGAAGCAGGTCGGAGGTATGGAAGAGCTTTTGGGAAGTTCGCGATTTTGATGGGAAACTAAATATGTCTTTGTCTACTGGTCGCATCAAGCTGAGGGATGTAACAGGTCCGGTAATTGCCAATACGCTAGATGGTTCTATAGATGTGTATTTTGAAGATAAACAACCACAAGAATTATATTCCTTGATTTCGAATGATGGTTATATCAATATAGAGGCTTCTAAGCGAGATGCTTTTATGGCGGAAGTATCTGGTGCGAATATATATGGGAACTTGCCCTTTGCAATCGAAGATGAAGAGATAGAAAATGGCATTAAGAAAATGCGCTTGCAACTCAATAGTGGTGGTCCACTACTAATGGTGAATGCTGGCTATGGCAATGTGTATTTGCGAAGAAACTAGAAGGTAAACTCGTGTAATGGATGTTTTTGTGGGAATGCTGGGTTGCTTTTCGTGTGTATTTTTGAATAAATAAGATTAATCGCATAAACACACTTATACATGTAAGATTTTAACTATATTTGGGTTAAGTAAAAATTGTCATCATGTATAGTCTAAAAAGTAAAATAGTTTTGATTTGCAGCTTGTTGATATTTAGTTTTATCCAACTGCAGGCACAACAAACGGATATTCAAATATTAAGTGCGGTTGTTAAAGACAAGGTCATAGCCGGAGCGCAAGTTATTTTTCAAAAAAATGGTCATACTTCTGTTACAGCTTACTCGGATCGAAATGGTAAGGTAAATATACCCATGCCTTTTGATGCACAGAATGATAGAAATATAATCATCATCATCAAAAAGGAAGGGTATTCTACATTGGTTTCTAAAGGGCCATACAACAATTTGACTTATGCTATAAGTCCGGTTATGCAAACTTTAGATGGGATGCGAGTAGTTTTGAGTTGGGGAAAAAGACCGTTAGATTTGGACTCCCATTTGATCTATAGAAACAATCATATTTATTTTGAGGCAAAAGATGGGACGAATGCACATTTGGATGTAGATGATACCAATTCCTACGGACCAGAAACGATTACTATTGTAAAGAAGAAACATGGAGAATCCTATGTTTATGCGGTTCATGATTTTTCGAATAAGGCTAATATGAATTCTAATCGTCTTGCACAGTATAGTGATGCTCGTGTTTTCGTTTATATCGGTAGTTCGTTGGTGAAGACATATAATGTACCTCAAAACATAAAAAATGGTAACCTATGGGTTGTTTTTAAAATTGATGAAGCGTCGGTAATTAAAGATATAAATGCGCTGGTTTCTGTGAAATTCGATGAATTGGATCGTTTTATTGAAAGAGTTAGAGTGACGGACGAATTGGCTTTCTTTCAAGCGGATCGAAATGTAAATGCCTCTAAACAATGGAATCGAAAAGGAGAAACTGCCTACCATAGTAATGATCTTGTTTTGGCTTTAGATTTTTTCAGAAAAGCTGTTGAAAGTGATCCTTTAAACGGACAGGCTTATAGTAATATGGGTTTAACTTTTCAAAAATTGAACCGAGAAGCCGAGGCCATCTGGGCAAATAGAAAGGCAATAGAATTGGCTAGTGGAAGATATGCTAATGTAACTAGAGCAAATTCTTATTATAATATCGCAAGAATTTATGAAAAACGAAGTCAATATCATGATGCACTTAATTATTATAAACGTGCGAATGAGAATAATACCAAATCTGCCTATACCAATGGGATAAACAGAGTAAAGGCAAAAATGTAGTTATGATGATTCGAATGTTTTGTTTTTTATTTTTCCTTTCGATGATACCTAATATTATGGCGCAAAGTAATTTTGCGATTTATTCTGATGAGCAAATGACAAGTATCGCTAGATTTGAAAGAGCTGCTGCTTATGAAAATCTTGCATATTTGTTGGTTGTGAGAGAAATAATGTTGCTCTCAGAGGCAGATAGGAGAAAGTTGATAAACAAAAAAACGTATAATGATATTGAAGTGTATAACTGGTTAGAGGATCGTCTGTATAGCATTATAAATTCATTGAGATCTTATCAAGACATATATGCAGATTTCTTAGACTTGAAACAATTCAGTGATAACGACGCTTTTATTGCCGAAATGCGTGATCAAGGCTATGGTAAGTGGCTCGATTATAGTTTGAGGTTTTATCGTACTTATGTTCTAGAACAGTTGAAAATGAAGGTGCTTTTTCCTAGGATTACAAGTGAAATAGATCGACTAGATTCCGCTGAAATATTAGGAGATGAATTCCAAATTATGCAGTTTCTTTTGACCTTTGACGATGGACCAACAAGAGTTGAAGGAAGTACGGATCGGATTATTGAATTATTGCGAAAGGAAAAAATACCTGCCTTGTTTTTTGTTTTGGGAGAAAACCTCAATAAAAGACTCTCTAAACAAAGTGCATCTAAAGTGAATGAACTATATCGAGGTTTTCATATAGGCTCGCATGGTTATATTCATAAACCACATCGTATTAGTTTTGACTGGAAAACTTCATTAGATAAAACCCGGCGGGGTATGGATCTTGTTGGAGAGGTGAAGAAGCCACTGTTTCGCCCCCCTTATGGGCAAAGAACAAAAGAACTTTTACTCGATTTAAAGAAAAACAGAGAATGGTGTGTTTTGTGGAATATAGATTCTAGGGATTGGAATAAAAAGATGCATGCAACAGAGGTGGCTCAGAGAACCATTAAGCTGATGTTATTGAAAAGAAAAGGGATCATATTATTTCATGATATTCATTGGAGAACAGCAGAAATTGTTCCTATGGTATTCGATTACTTTAGAAATTCACCTATTCAGTGGAAGGATGCCAATTACCTAGAAAATTTGTCTCATTGACTTACAAAATGCACCGGATAATTGTGTCTATCCCAATGCGCCTTACCAATAAATGGACTTGCTTTTATTTTCAATGTTTTTTGGCTTTTAGCTTTTAGCTGTTAGCCGTTAGCGGTTAGCTTTTACAGGGAATAGTTGATTTGAATTGTGAAACTGCAACAGTTCTTATAATACGTACATTACGAATAATGTACCAATGTAGGGGCGTATAGCAATACGCCCATTCGTGACATGGAAACGAATATATGACGCCTTATGCCTTTCTGGGGTGAAAAATGATTTTATTGGGTGTTTATGGGAAATCCCCCTACGACCTTTAGAATAAACCGAATACGCCCAATGTGGGTGAATATTTGAAAGAAATGCCAAAACCCAAACCACAAAAAAATAAACAGAACCACCGGAACAGATATATCTGGAGGAGGGAATTAACTGATAAGCCCAGATCAATTTTTTTGATAGACAGGATGAAGGTACACCTTCATCAATTGGAAATAAGACAATTGTAACCGATCCCATTTTATATAACAGAAAGGCATGCCTTTCTGTTGTTGGTTAATATTTAATATTGAATCTTCCCTGGTCCGAAGCTTCGGAAGACATGTTTTTAATTGTTTTTTTACTATCAGCTGTCAGCTAACAACTACCAACTAATCTATATCTTTCCCTTATCTTTGCAGCATGCAAAAACCTTTATCTGAAATATTGTCCTCTGGCTATACCAAGGAATTGACGGTATATTTTAAAAACAATAGGTGTCGTTTGCCAGAATTGCGTGCCGTAGCATTGGAAAACAATCGCCCAGATAGTCCTAGAGCTGCTTGGATGTGGACCAAATTTGTGAAACCACAGGATACGGAAGTTTTGGTGTGCTTGGATGCCATATTGCTTCGTTTGGGAGATGCTACCGATGGGCATCAGCGCGATTTGCTGCGGATATTGTACATCGCGGATAATTATAAAGAGCAAGCGGGACTGGTATTTGATAAAGCCTTGGCCATATGGGAAGACCGAAGCAAATTGCCAGCCACCCGCTATATGGCCTATCAGGTGTTATTACAAATAGGGGAATGGTATCCTGAACTACAGCAAGAAATAGACTTGCTCTCTACCGACTTTTACCTAGAAACCCTTTCTCCGGGCATTCAACATAGTTTGCGGAAGAAGTTGAAAAAGAGTACACGGTAATGGTTATTGCGGTTGCAACCAACAAACAATTTCCAATTGTACCGTTTTGCCTACCATGAATCCACCGTTTTTGCCGACTTTGAAATCGGGGCGTTGGATACTGAAACTGCCTTTTAATAGCAAATCTTTTTGGGTGAATGCTATGCGTACTTCCTTGGTAATGCCTCGCATACTTAGGTTGCCTGTGGCGATGAAGCCAGTATTGGTTTGGGCTACCTTGGTGGACTCAAAACAGATTTTGGGGTATTTGTCTACGTCAAAAAAATCTTCGTTGCGAAGGTGCTTGTCGCGTTTTGCACTTTTGGTATCTACACTGGCAGCATCTATGCATACATTGAATTGGGAATTCTCGGGGTTTTGGGCGTCTAAAACTACCGTGCCCTGCATACCAGAAAATGTGCCTTTTACGGTGCGTATCTTCATATTGCGCACAGCAAATTGTACACTAGACTTACTGCGGTCTATTTTATAAGACGGTTGTGCGTTTCCCATGGCTATCACACTTACCAAGAGGAAAAGGGATAAGATTGTTTTCATCTGCTTTGCTTTTTGTATAAAGATAAGATAATTTATATGGAACCCCCCTTATAAGAACTGTTGCAGTTTCACAAAATCTAATAACAACCAACAACTACTTTTTTATATGAAAATTACTCTCCGTAGGTTCTACCGCGGTGATGAAGTATTTGGTATCTCCCAACCAGAAAAAGGTTTTATAACGCTCGAAATAGCTGAGTTTCACATAGCGTCCTTGTAGGTCTTGCAGTTGTTTTATGACTTCTTTCTCCTTGTCCTCTACACTAAATTCAAAGATGGTAGCCCCAGATATACCCTGACTAATCTCGCCTTCCCAGGTCTTGGCAATCACGCCTTTTCGGCTGAATTTAATAAGCTCGCCTGCGCGCGTACCCTCGCTATAATGACTAAAATAAACAAAGGTGTAATACAAAGCAGTAACCACTGCTATTGCGAGTATAAGAAGACTAACGATTTTTTTCATACTACAAAAATAGCAAATAGGAACCAATTGTAAAAAGCGAATGCGTCATGAGATATTATTAGTGGGAAATTATAAATTTTGAACTATAAATTTTAAATGATTTTAAAAATGCACCACAATGTAACCATTTAACTATATAATAACAATGTCCAACTTTAGCCACTTATAACTCCAAATACTTATAACTTGAACATCTACCTCCCATGACACAAGTCCGCAAATGCTTGCTGTAGTTTCTGGGTAATGGGGTTATTGCCAAAAGTATGGCGATCTAGTTGTTTGATGGCGGCAATTTGGGTAGAGGTGCCAGTGAGGAAGGCTTCCTCCATCTTGGGTAAGTCCTTTAGGCGCACCGCAACTTCTTTGCAGGGAATATCCAAGTTTTTGCAAAGCGCAATGACCTCTTTTCGGGTAATGCCTCCAAGGATATGCTTATCTGCTGGATGGGTGTATACCACGCCTTTGCGCACAAAAAACACATTGGTATGCGAGCCCTCTGTAATGGCTTCCTCTCGGTATAGTATGCTTTCCTGATGCTTGTTTTTTACCGCATGGTCTTTTGCCATTACATTGCCCAAGATGGCAGTAGTTTTCAAATGACAATTGTGCCAACGCATATCTGGCAGCAAAGTCACGCTATAAGGCAACTCGTTTATATATGGCAATTCCTTTTCAATGGCATAGCACATAAAGCTGGGGTTGCTGTTTGGATAATGATGCATTCTTGGCGCAATACCTCTGGTAATTTGCATATACAGCAAGCAGTTGGCATCATCCAACTGGCCAAACTGTAGATAACGCTTTACTTCTTGCCGAAACCAATCCCTATCAAAATGGATGTCTATTTCCGCCGTACCTGCAAACAATCTCTCCAAATGCGCCTCTTCAAAAAGCCATTTTCCGTGCATACGTACCATTACTTCATATATGCCATCACCAAAGAGAAAGCCCCTATCAAATACCGATATTTTTGCATCTTTAGCCGGGAGGATTTCCCCGTTTATATACACCCATTGCGGATACTGTGCCATAGTTATTCTTCTTCTTCTGCTCGTTTTAGTATATTCTCTGGCAAGGCTTTTTTGGCCTTTGCACCAAGGGTTTTTAGTTTTTCTACACTGGTAATTAGGTTACCGCGCCCTTCCACCAGCTTATTCATGGCTGCGCTATAGTCCGTCTTGGCGGCATCTATTTTTTTGCCCACGCCGGTGAGGTCTTTCATCAGCCCCTCAAACTTATCATATAGCGCACCAGCTTGCCTAGCAATCTCTATGGCATTGCGTTGCTGTTTGTCGTTATTCCACATCGTATCTATGGTGCGCAGGGTAGCCAATAGGGTAGTAGGCGTTACAATTACAATATTCTGCTGAAAGGCCTTGTTGTACAGGCTATCGTCTAGTTGTAATGCAAGGGCAAAAGCCGGTTCTATAGGAATGAATAGCAGTACAAAATCGGGAGAATCCATTTCGTATAGGTCCTCGTATCGCTTTTCCGATAGTTGTTTTATATGCGTTTGTATCGATAGCAGATGCGCCTTCTGCAGCTCTTCCGTTTCTTCCTCCTGCTCGCTGTGGACTAGGCGTTCGTAGGCTGTTAGAGATACCTTACTGTCAATCACCATCTTCTTATTATCTGGCAGGTGTATCACCACATCTGGCAGCACTCTAGAGCCATCTTCCCGGGTAAAACTTTGTTGCACCTCGTACTCCCTTCCTTTTTCCAAACCACTCTTTTCCAATACCCGTTCTAGCACCAATTCGCCCCAGTTTCCTTGCATTTTGCTGTCGCCTTTAAGTGCTTTGGTAAGGTTTACAGCCTCCTTGCTCATTTGTTCGTTTAAGGTGGTAAGTCCTTTAATTTGCTCCCGCAGGGCAGCATGCCTATCGATGCTCTCTTTGTGGGTATCCTCTACTTTTTTCTCAAAGTGTTGAATCTTTTCCTGTAGTGGATCCAATATGGTTTTTAGTTGCTCCTTATTCTGGGCCGAAAACTTGTCGGTGTTTTTCTCCAAAATCTTGTTGGCAAGGTTTTCAAACTCTTTCTGAAACTTCTCTTGCAGTTTGCTCACCTCCGTTTGCTGCTCTTGTTGTTTCTCCTCCAAAGCCTTGTACGCAGCCTCTTTCCGCACCATGTCTTGCTGTAGTTGGTTGTGCTGCAAACGCAATTGTTCGTTATATGCTCCGGCCTCTGTCAACTGCTCATTTAAAGTGTTTTCTCGCTGGGTATAGCTAGTTTGTTGTTCTTGCAAACGTTCCTCCTGATAGCCAATTCGCGCCTCCAATTCTTTCGTTTTACCACCTTGTCGTAGCAGTTGAATATAGTATCCCAAGCCAGTACCAAGCAACAAAGCCACAAAACCAACACCCAATAAAAGGAGATTATTTTCCATATATTATTCTTTGTGGTAAAGATAAAGAAATCCACCCAGTTATTGTAATTGTTTTGGGCATGCCCCTCCTACGCTAAAGCTTCGGAGGGTCGGGCCATTCGTTATAGTTTTTACTGGCCTATAAAGCTTTACTAGCAGTGCGTGGGCTTCCTGCCGGTCGCCTCCGCCTGCAAGTGCAGCTACCTATGCCTGTAAAAAGCTACCACTGCTACCCCTCATGCAAAAAAATACCTGTACATACCAACCAACGTTGTTCTCTACAACTTTAAATATGAATATACGACATCAATACATGTCTGGCTGCTACGATATATATTCAATAGCCCAGGTTACCAATAACCAATCCCGTCCCGTATAGTTCCTTAAATCCGCAAGTGATACACAAAAAACAACCGCAAGGTTTTAAAAAAAAAGCACTTGCTGTATTTAGTATTTTCACCTAAACGGGTGTACGACAAAACAATCAATATGAAAATAATAAATTAAGAAAACTAAAATCATGTAGGGGCGTATAGCAATACGCCCGCAGCCCAAACCATATACCTACAGACCAATATGGAAATGCTCATATTCTTTAGGCACAAACAATAATTAAATTCAAACCCCAAACAGCAAGGGCGTATTGCTATGCGCCACTACCCAAAATATATTATACCAAAAGACTTGCGGGTTTGGGAAGTTGTCGGGAATTATCGGTACGAAAAACAAAACACTACTTCCGCAAGACAAATCGTCCAGCTTCGGCATCAAAATCTATTAGATCTTTTGGGAATATCTCTCCAATTTTGTTGTTGGCAATCAACTCTCGTGGCGATCCAAAATGTACGACATCTGGAGTCATCAATACCATTCTATCGCACAACTGTATGGCCAATTCTAGTTCGTGACTAGCAAATACGATGGTTTTATTTTGCTTGGCACACAGCTCTTTTAATAGGGTCATCACCTCTATTTTTCGGTATAAATCCAAATGGGTAGTAGGCTCATCCATGAGTATAAGCGGGGTATCTTGTGCGAGGGCTCGGGCTATCATCACCCGTTGCAATTGCCCGTCCGATAGGGTGTCGCATCGGTAATGTTTTAAATGCGAAATATGGGTTTGCCGCAGCGCATGCGCTACTATTTGATGGTCTTGCTTGCTCAATCGACCTATCCAATTCGTATACGGACTGCGCCCGAGGGCTACCAATTCTTCTACCGTAAAGGTCTTCACGGCCAGACTCTCGGTAAGCACCAAACTCATGGTTTTTGCAAGCTTGCTACTTGGTATTTTGTGCAAAGTTGCCCCGTCAATTTCTATGGTTCCTGCCAAGGGCTGTAGTCGTTTGCTTAGTGTTTTTAGCAAACTTGTTTTTCCAATTCCATTGATGCCTATGACAGCCGTCAGACTTCCAGTTGGGATATCTATAGCAATATTTTTGGCCAGTATATTTGCCTGCTTTTTGGAGCGGTAACCAATAGATAAATCTTTAGTGACTATTATCGAATATGTAGGCTTGCTTGCTCCCATCAAAAATGTAGTTTGCGTTTTCGTACCAATAACCAGATAACGATAGGTGCTCCAAATATAGCAGTTATCGCATTTATGGGTAAGGTTTTTTCACTTCCGGGCCATTGGGCAAGGATATCGCATAGCAATAATGCGATGGCTCCAATGAGTGCTACACCCGGTATTAGGATTTTATGGTTTGGGGTTTGAAACAGCATTTTGGCAATATGGGGTACCGCCAAACCAATAAAGGCAATAGGGCCAGCAAAGGCCGTTACCCCACCAGCCAATACCGAGGTAATCAGCAATAAGACCAAACGGGTTTTGGCTATGGCTATGCCCATGCTCTTGGCATAAGATTCTCCTAGCAATATGGTGTTGAGGTGTTTTATTTTTCCAATAAGCCAAATACATCCTACTAGAATAAGGATGGCTAGTACTGCTACTTCTTCCCAATTGGTGCTACCCAAGCTACCAAAAGACCAAAATAGGTATTGTTGTAAGGCTTCGGCTGTGGAGAAAAAGGCCAATACGCTTACTATGGCAGCGGTAATACTGCCAAACATGAGTCCAATAATTAAAATAGCCATAGTGTCTTTCACCCGGACAGACACCAATACCACCGCAACCAACACCAAGAAACTTCCTAAAGAAGCAGCAATACTAATGCTTATTTTGCTTAAAAATAGGTGGGTATATGCACCGCCCAATACGCTGCCTCCCAAAATAAGTAAGGATACACCCAAACTGGCACCGCTACTAATGCCAAGTACATATGGTCCTGCCAAGGGGTTGCGAAATAGGGTTTGCATGATGAGTCCGGCAATAGCAAGCCCCACCCCAACTAAAATAGCGGTTAGTGCTTTCGGAAAACGAAGCTGATGCACAATAAAGGAAAGGGTGTTTTCTGGATCATACCCCTTGGAGAGAATATCTACAAACTCTTCCAAAGCAATATGCACCGAGCCAAAACGAAGGTTTAGAAACAAGGCAATTACCAGAGCTAGTCCTAGTAATATAAATCGCCATGTATATGTGGTTTGTTGGTTCACTCTAAAGCTCTAAAGAAAAAGGGTTCGTATGCTGGCAATAGGTTGGGATGCCCTATTTTAATAATGTCTTGTAGGATGAGATCGGGGCGCATAGGACCCAATTCATAATATATAAACCCACCGGTTGCTCCTTTTTTATGGGCAAAACTATATATTTTATTGTTTGTAAAGGCATCAAAGGCAGCATAAGATTTATCACTAGCAATCAATTGTTCTTTAGAGGTGAAATTGCCTGCACTGATCCACAAATCAGCTTTTTTTGCCTTGGCTAAAACCGATTCAAAACTTAAAGCAATGCTTCCTGTTTGGGTATTGTCTTTCCAATAGTAGTTGGTGTTGGCATCCTGCAAAATTTGGGCTGCAAAACTTTGCCCGCCAGGCACATACCATACGTCTTTGTACATGCTGCCAGACAATACCGTAGGTGGTTGTTGGGAAACCTTTGCGGCCTTTTCTTTTGCTTGCAGATATGCTGTTTCTATCTCCCGAAAGACTTGGTTTGCTTGATCTGTTTTCTCAAAAAAGGCGGCTATAAACTTTATCCATTCTGCCCTGCCAAGTGGGTGAGCTTCCGTCCAGGAGCCATCGAATACTACAGGGATACCAAATTTTTCTATTTTGTCATAGGTGGCATTATTACCATTCACAGAGAACCCAATGATAAGATCTGGCTTTTCTTGCAGCAAAAGTTCCATATTAAAATTTCCAAATGTACCTATATCTTTAATCTTACCACTATCTATTCGTTTTCTGGTTATTTCAGAAGAAATATAATTGGTATTTGGAAAAGCCACTAGGCTGTTTTCTTCTTCTATTAATTCTAAAGGAGGAATATTGGTAGTAGACATGACCACTACTTTTTCTATAGGGGTTCTTATAAGTAAGGTGTCTTTTCCTGGCGTAGCTACTTCTTTGTTTTTTGGCGCAAGCATATAGTGAAAAAGCTGCTTGCTTTCTGGCCAAGCTTTGGTAACACTTATATATTGTATACCATCTTGATGATGGTAGGTAAAACCTTTAGCGTGCTCTAAGCTGTTGTGTGCCGAAATGGTTTTCTCTTGTTGTGGTTGTTTACAAGAAAGAAGTATAAAAACAATACATATGTAGAGAAAGCTTTTGGTCATTATTCGTTATTTGCCGTAAACTTCGTTATTTTTTTTGAATTAAAATAAAAGTAAGCATAGGTTTTATTTCAAACTACTTGTAGAAGCAACTAAGCGCATACTGTCAGCAATAGCTTGTGTTTTTCTGATTGTGATGCAATGAATGTTGGTTTGCTTAGTGATTTATTAAAAAAATGGCTGTACATTTGATGCGAATTTTGGTTTTTCTATTGCCATTATGGTATAGAAGATTAAAAGGGAATTCGGTGAGAAACCGAAGCTGTTCCCGCAACTGTAAGCTTAGTCCTTGTAGCAAGGATGCTGTATAGCTCTACTAAAGCCACTGTTCGCTTAGGCGAATGGGAAGGCACTATACAGACGCAAGCCAGGAGACCTGCCTTTATTCGTTTTTGTCAAACTTTCGGGATAAAGGTTTGGGCAGGATACCTGCATACTTTTTCCCTTTATGAATTACATTATGAAAAAAACACTATTGGTTTGTGCTTTGGGAATTGCCGCATGGCAAATTCAGGCACAAGAAACAAATGCTACTAAAGTTCAGCAGTTGGACGAGGTGGTAGTAAGCGACAGTCGTTTTGAGCTAAAACGCGAAAATTCTGGTAAAACAGTCATTAAGATTGATGCAGGAACTATTGAAAAAGAAAAAGGCAGAACAGTAGCTCAGTTATTGCAACAGTACGGTGGTATAGAGATTAATGGTGCCAAAAGTTCCCCAGGGCAAAGCTTGGGAGTGTACATCCGAGGCGGTAGAAGCAAGCAAGTATTGGTGCTTATCGATGGGGTGGCAGTCTATGATCCTTCTGGTATAGATAACAACTACGATTTGCGTGTATTGCAATTGCAACAGATCGAGTCTATAGAAATTGTGAAAGGTGCTGCATCTACACTTTACGGAAGTGGCGCAGCTACTGCTGTAATTTTAATTAAAACCAAAAAAGCATCCCAAAAAGAGATTGCTTTGCAAATTCATTCGAGCATCGGTACCAGCCAAACAGCAGATGACCAAGACTACGATTTAAATAGCTTTGTTCAAGGAGCACAACTAAGCGGTACGGTAGATAAGTTTAATTATAAAATGGCCATTAATAGCCAGTCTACAGATGGATTTTCTGCTGCTAACACCGAAAACGACGAAAGAGATGTGTTTACTAGTTATGGTGTAGACCTCAATCTTGGATACCGTTTTTCGGAGCAATTTCACCTTAATGTTTTTGGAAACTTGTCCGATAGTAAAGGCGATTTTGATGCAGGAGCCTTTGCCGATGCAAATAACCAATATGTGCTAAAACAAAAAAGAGCTGGTCTGCAAACTGCTTATAACTACGGAAAAGGGAGCGTACATCTTCAGGGAGCGTTTAGCGAGTTTGAAAGAGAATTTAGATCTGCTTTTCCAAGCGAATTCGATTCGGACAATGTGGTGGTAGATGTTTATAATAAGTACCGCATAGCAGATAAATGGCACACCATAGTAGGATTAAATTACCAAAAGAGCAAAACTACCTTTGCGGAGAAGGAGTCTTTTGAGGTGGTAGATCCGTATGCAAATGTGGTATATGTATCGGATTTTGGACTTAATGTAAATGCTGGTGCTCGTTGGAACAACCACTCGGACTATGGTTCGCATTTTACATATAGCCTAAACCCTTCTTATACTTTAAAAAACAATGGTGGTTATCTTAAGTTTTTTGCTTCTTATGCAACATCGTATATTGTGCCATCCCTTTCGCAATTGTACGGGCAATGGGGAGCCAATCCAGATTTGGAGCCAGAAGAAGCGGTTACCATAGAAGGTGGTATGGAAAAATCTTTTGGTTCTGCTTTGCGCTTGAGTGCCTTGTATTTTAATAGAGTAGTGGACCCAATGATTCAATGGCAGGGTGATGGCTATGTAAACCTCGAAGAAGAACTAAGCGTACGCGGGGTGGAAATAGAAGCTAATGGTACCTATGGCAAGTGGCAATACCAAGCCAATTATACTTTTAGCGAAGCAGTAGAACTCGATTATACAAGAATACCAAAACACAAAGCAAATTTAAATTTGGGATATGATTTGTTAGACCATACCAAGCTGTCTTTAGCCTATCAATATACACACGATCGTACCGATCAGGATTTTACAGCATGGCCAGCTTCTATTGTAAATCTAGATGCATATCATTTGTTGGGCATTCAGGCGAACCATACGCTAATGAACCAAAAACTAAATTTGTTTGTTGCTTTAGACAATCTATTAAACGAATCTTTTGTGGAGATTTATGGATACAATACCATGGGTAGAAATATTCGATTTGGATTTCAATTACAGTTATAATGTATTAAAAAAAGGCTGTCTGTATCAGTCAGCCTTTTTTTAAGTGTTTCTCCATTTTAGAAAAGAGGATTTTCTATTCGAATTTCTTTATCCAATATCATTTTGTAGTGTAGTGGGCTAAAGTCTTTAGAATTGCTTAGCTCGATATCTTTTGGTGTTTCAATAGATTTGGCGGTAGGGGCAGCGATCACATTGGTTCCGTTGATCACAGCCAAAGCTTTGGCCAAAAAAGGTTCGTTGTTTTCTCCTAAGATACCTAAGTTACCACGGGTTTCTTCAAAAACTATATCGGGAGTAAAACCGCTCGTATAAGAAGAAAAGCCTGCGGAATTTTCGTTTCTTCCAACCAGAGGTTGCATGGCCCAATTGTTCTGGGGATTGATAGCGCTTTCTCTGTTTTTGTTGTAGATAAAACTATTTTCTTTGTCATCTACCAAAGTAATAGAGAACTCATTCTTCCCTCTAGAAGTGTTTCCGATGAGTATTACATCCATATGCGGATTTAAGCCGTTGATTACCAATTCAGAGGCTGATGCGCTTCCATTGGTGATAAGGATGTATACTTTGTTGAGGTTGAGGCTATTCAAAGCGGTAGTGCCATCTATAGTATTTGCAAAATAATCTTCTAACTGTTCACTAGGTAGTTGTGATTGTATTTTGCTATTCCAACGTTGTTTAATATACAATTTGGAGGTGTTGGTAGTATGTACCATACTGGAGAGCAAACGAGAGGTGTTTACCGAGCCACCAGGATTGTATCTAAAGTCCAAAACAAGGTCTGTGACTCCCGCAGTTTTAAAACTTCCAAAAACATCATTTAATTCCTTATTATAAGACGAAACAAATTGATTGTACATCAGATACCCGATTTTTTTGCCACCGCTTTCGATTACCTTCTGTAACAAAATGGGGTTTTCTTGAAAATTGGCTATTTTGGTGAGGCTCACCTCTTTTCCGTTGCTAGTTGGATTTCCATTGTTGTAATCGGCCATTCCCAAGGTATAGGTATCCTTGCTTCCAAACAATAAATTTTGATAATTGGAGTCGGTCAGTGGGGTGCCATCTACAGTAGTAAATATTTCTCCGCGCTGAATGTCTTTGGAAGCAGCATCCGAATCTTTCATGATATAACGTACCTCACCATAAAGTTCCGCTCCTTTGTTGATCCGATAGAGTCTAAAATCAAGTCCGTTGTTTTTGCTTACACCAGATAGAGAATTTACCAAATCTTTGTAGTTTTCTGAAATATCGCTAAAACGATCTTCATCATTACTGCTTTTAAACAACAAGCTTTCGAATAAAGTTTTGGGAGAATCGTAGCTCTTTAGGTAATTGGTGTAATCGCTATCGCTGCCAAATCGATTGTCTGCTAAATTTGGAACATCTGCTTGCCAGAAATACCAAAGGTTGAGCCCTTTCCATACAAAATCATTTTGTTGTAAATTGGCGGAGACACTTTCTTCTGATTTTTCGCAAGAAACTATGCCAAAGGCAAAAAGTAACACTGCGAAGATTTGGGTAAGCGATCTTAAGTTCTTAGATAATAGGCTTTTATTCTTCATATTCCTTGAGCTGTTTTTTAATTTTCATCTAAATATAATTTTTTTTTGTAACAAAAACTATTTTCAGTCGTCATGCTTTTAAACCAACACAAAAAATGAACCAAAAAGAGTTTTTGGAAAAAGTAATGCCAGTTAAAGACAAATTGTTTCGCATGGCGAAACGGTTACTGGTGTCTTCAGAGGAAGCGGAAGATGCTACCCAGGAGATTTTGACCAAACTCTGGAACAAGAAAGAAAAGATTGGTACTTATAAAAATGTGGAGGCTTTTGCCATGCAGATGACTAAAAATTATTGTCTGGATAGATTGAAATCGAAACAGGCATCAAATTTGAAACTTGTACATAGCAATTATTCCGATCATCGTCCGTTGGAAAAGGAAATAGAGCATAGAGATAGTGTGCATTGGGTACAAAAGATCATTGCAGAATTGCCAGAAAATCAAAAATTGGTATTGCATTTGAGGGATGTGGAGCAATACACTTTTGAAGAGATAGAAAAACAATTGGGACTGAGCGCTTCAAATATAAGAGTGCTGTTGTCTAGAGCGAGAAAAACAGTAAGAGAAGCATTAATTAAAAAACATAATTATGGCGTTAGTTAAACAAATAGAAGCATTATTGGAAAAATATTTCGATGCTACCGCTAGTATGCAAGAAGAGGAAATACTTAGAGATTATTTTAATCAAGACCAGATAGCGCCTCATCTAGAAACCTATAAGCCTTTGTTTACTTATTTTAAGGTGGCCAAAGAGGAAGTTTTTACCGGAGAAATCCCATTAAAACCTAGAAGAAACAAAAAGTATTTGCAGTGGGCATCTTTAGCCGCAGTAGGAATGCTCTTGTTTGGTACTTATTTCGGAAACAAAGCTTATGAACAACATCAGGCGGAGCAAGCATTGGAAGATGTTCAAATTGCTTTTGCATTGCTGTCTGAAAATTATGGAAAAGGCACCAAAGGCTTTGATTATTTGGGGAATAATTTCCAAAAAGGCACCAAGGGTATTGCCTATTTAAAAACCTTTGAAGATTCGAAAAACAAAATTTTAAAACCTTAAAAAACATTTATCATGAAAAAAATATTAGTAATATTCATCTTGTGCCTTGCACCGATGTTTGCCCAAGCACAATCCGTATTTGATGCATTTGAAGATGTAGAAGATGTAACTTCCATCGTTGTAAGCAAAAAAATGTTCTCTCTGATTGCCAAAATGAGCACCGGAGATAGCGAAGATGCTAAAAATCTTCGTGAAATGTCTGAGAGTCTTACAGGCTTGAAAATGTTTGCAACCGACAATCCAGAAGTAGCAAAAAAAATGAAATCCAAGGTTGCTTCTTATCTCAAAAGTGCCTCTCTAGAAGAATTGATGAGAATCAAAGAAGAAGATGCTACCATAAAGTTTTATGTGAGAGAAGGTAGAGATGAAGATCATGTAAAAGAACTACTCATGTTCGTTTCTGAAGGAAATATCAATATTAAAGGAGAGGATATTGAGTCTGTTGTGCTCACACTTACTGGAGATATTGACCTCAATAAAATACACTACCTCACCGAACAGTACAATCTGCCCAAAGAACTCAACGAAGTGAATAAAAAGAAAAATAACTAAATAATCAATCAATTATGGTACGTATATTTAAAATATTGGTTCTACTTACTTTTACCTTACTAAATTTGAGTAGTTGTAGCTCTGGTGCTAGTTTGGAAAAATATTTTGTCACAAGTAGCGAAAAGGATCATTTCTTTTCCATGGATATTCCAGCAAGCATGCTCAAATCCGACAAGATTAGCTTGGAAGAAGAGGATAAAAAAATCTTGGATTCTTTTAAGAAAATAAACTTCTTGGGTTTTAAAAAAAACAATGACAATCAGTTGGTTTTTGATAAAGAAATTGCGCAGGTCAAGACTATTTTAGCTGGCGATAGCTATGAAGATTTGATGAAATTCAATACTAAATTATTTAAAGGAACCGTAAAAATCAAAGGCAAGGAGGATAAAATCGACGAGGTCATACTCTTTGGGTATAATCAAAAACAAGGCTTTGGTATAGTACGTATTTTGGGGGAAAGCATGAATCCGGCCCTATTGATGCGTGTTATTCAGAAGCTGGAAAAAGAGGATGTTAATGAAGAAGGAATAAAGTCTTTATCAAATATTTTTAACATATAATTTATAATATGACCGAAAATAATTTATAAAAAGACCGCAATTCGCGGTCTTTTTTTCAATATAAATGGTCGTATATCGTCATATTTTTACATTTCGTCGATTTTGAATGTTTTGAATATGGTTGGTAATTACTAGAATCAAATGTTTTGTATTTTGGTCTTGTTACTGAAAATTTATCCTAAATAAGGCACTATGGTAATCAGGGGGTACAAAAATTACCTAGTGCAAAAGTTTTAATGATTGATTAGATTTTGAAAACTCCTCGGTTCTCGAGGAGTTTTTTTATGTTCAGATGTTACCACTTTAGTGAAGCAAAATATTTTTTCCTTTCTATTTTAGAATAAAAAGAAACCGAGCTTAGGATAGGCTTGATTTTTCTTCTTTATATAAAGAAAAATAGCATCTATTTCTTTTCCAGTAATTTCAAACAATAACTGGTATTATTTGTATTTTTGCGCAATCAAATACTATAAATTATGCGACTAATTAAAATACTAATCTACTTGTTGGTTTTTCAATCTTCAGCACAACAAGGAGGGATGTGGATTCCTTCATTACTTCAGGGAATGAACGAACAAGAAATGAACCAATTGGGAAGTAAACTTACAGCCCAGGATATTTATGATGTAAATAATTCTAGCCTAAAGGATGCAATTGCACATTTTGGTGGAGGCTGCACTAGCGAGGTGATTTCTCCAAAGGGCTTGTTGCTTACCAACCACCATTGTGGCTATGGAGAAATTCAATCGCATTCTACTGTAGAAAACGATTATTTACAAGATGGCTTTTGGGCTAAAAATCTAAAAGAAGAATTACCAAACGAAGACCTTTATGTCGATTTTATTGTTCGAATCGTGGAGGTAACCAATTCTGTTTTACAAGGGCTTACCAATACCATGACCGAACAGCAAAAACAAGCTTTGATTACTAAAAATAGTAATGCTATAGAAAAAGCTGCTCCAATAGAACCATGGCAAAATACCAAGATTAAAAGTTTTTATAAAGGCAACCAATATTTTCTCTTTGTCACCGAACGATTTGAGGATGTTCGATTGGTAGGTGCCCCACCAAGTAGCATTGGTAAATTTGGTAGCGATACCGATAACTGGATGTTCCCGCGTCATACTGGAGACTTTTCTTTGTTTCGTATATATGCGGACAAAAATAACAGACCAGCAAAATATAGTAAGGACAATGTGCCGTACAGACCAAAACACTTTTTACCAATATCTTTAGACGGGGTTGCCGAAAACGATTTTACTTTGGTATTTGGGTTTCCAGGTCGTACCAATGAGTACCTGCCTGCGGTTGCTATAGATCAGACAGTACATACCATTAATCCAGCTGCCATTGGTATAAGAGAAACTTCCTTGGCCATAGTAGATAAGTTTATGCGTTCTGATCAGGACATTAAGATTAAATACGCATCCAAGTTTGCCTCCATAGCCAATTATTGGAAAAAATGGATAGGAGAAAATCAAGGAATAGAAAAGTCGGGAGCTATTGCTGCACGAAAAGAATTGGAAGTGCGATTTACAAATTTGGTGAAACAGAAAAACCTAAAAGCGTATAGCCATTTATTGCCAGAATTCGATCGATTGTATGCAGAAATAAAAGAGGTAAGCTTGGCAAGAACCTATTGGAGCGAAATAGGATATAGAAACAATGAGTTGTTGCGTGCATGCTTGTTTGCGTACCAATTGGTAAACACGTATCACAGTCGGGGTAAGGAGGCTTTTGAAAAACGCTTGCCTAGCACCTTAAATCGCTTAGACCGTATATATAAAAACTATAGTGCCAAGGTAGATATGCCAGTATTTGAGGCATTGGTTGAGAAGTATATTTCCGAAGTACCGTCATCTTATGTGCCAGCTTCGTATAAAAACCTCAACCTGAGCAAAACAACCAAAGAAGTGTATGCTTCAAGTGCATTTACCGCTTTAGAAAAAATGCGTGCTTTGTTCGAAGGGTCTCCAAAAGAGATCGTAGATCGTATCTCGAGCGATAAAGGATATCTATTTGCTAAAGATCTACACCAGATGTATTATGAAACTATTAATCCCGCTTTTCAGAAAACTAATTTAGAAATCGCTGGGGTTCAAAAAACATATATGAAAGCCCTAATGGAACTTTTTCCAAACGAGCGATTTTTTCCAGATGCCAATAGTACGCTTAGAGTTACTTACGGACAGGTAAAAGGATATGCGCCTAGAGATGCGGTTTACTATAAGGCGGTTAGTTATTTAGATGGGGTAATGGAAAAATATAAACCAGGAGATTATGAATTTGATGTGCCACAAAAATTAAGGGATTTATACGTAGCTAAGGATTTTGGGCCATATGCAGATATAAATGGGAAAGTACCAGTTTGCTTTTTAGGAACCAACCATACCACTGGAGGTAACTCTGGAAGCCCTGCTATAGATGCACATGGAAATCTTATTGGGCTTAATTTCGATCGGGTTTGGGAAGGTACCATGAGCGATATGAATTACGATCCAGAAATCTGTAGAAATATTATGGTAGATGCCAGATATATATTGTTTATCATAGACAAGTATGCAGGAGCCAAACATTTGATTGATGAAATGAAATTGGTGCATCCTAAGAAATAAAGGCTGTAACTGATGTAAAAGCCCCCGATAATTACAGTTAATTATCGGGGGCTTTTTTATAGATTAACCCTTGTTTTAAATACCAGTATAATTGGCGGGGGTTATTTGTTTAAGCTCCGCCTTGATGGCATCGGAAACCTCTAAAGTTTCTATAAAATTTGCAATAGTTGTGGCATTAATTGCTTCGTTGGTTCTGGTTAAACCTTTTAAAGCTTCGTACGGATTTGGATAGGCTTCTCTTCTAAGTATGGTTTGTATGGCCTCGGCCACTACTGCCCAGTTTGCCTCCAAATCTTTTTCAAAAACTTCTTTATTTAGCAATAGTTTGTTTAGACCTTTTAGTGTGGCTTTAAAACCAATGATCGTATGCCCAAAGGGTACACCAACGTTTCGCAGAACTGTGCTATCGGTAAGATCGCGTTGCATACGAGAAATGGGCAATTTGGCTGCCAAGTGCTCAAAAATTGCATTGGCAATACCTAAATTTCCTTCAGAATTTTCAAAATCAATAGGGTTAACTTTGTGCGGCATGGCAGAAGAACCAACTTCCCCTTTTTTAATTTTCTGCATAAAGTATCCCATAGAAATATAAGTCCATATATCCCTATCTAAATCTAGTATAATGGTGTTGATGCGTTTGAGGTTGTCAAACAAAGCTGCCATATGGTCGTAATGCTCAATTTGTGTGGTTGGAAACGAATGCTGTAAACCCAATTTTCCCTGAACAAAATTAGTCCCAAATGCTTTCCAATCTATTTTCGGATAGGCTACTTTATGGGCGTTAAAATTTCCGGTAGCACCGCCAAATTTAGCTGCGCTTGGAATATCGTTTAACAAATTAAACTGCTCTTTTAAACGCGTAACGAAGACCAGAATTTCTTTCCCCAAACGAGTAGGGGAAGCTGGCTGTCCGTGGGTTCTTGCCAGCATAGGAATGTGCTCCCATTCTTTAGCTAATGCTTCTAATTTGGTAACCAATTCTTGGTAAACTGGTAGATAAGTAGCACCAATGGCATCTTTTATAGAAAGTGGTACTGCGGTGTTGTTTATATCTTGAGAGGTAAGTCCGAAGTGAATAAACTCTTTATATGCTTCTAGACCTAATTCGTTAAATTTATCCTTAATAAAGTATTCCACCGCTTTTACATCGTGGTTGGTAACTTTTTCCGTTTCTTTTATGGATAACGCATCGGTGGTGTCAAAGTTTTTATAAATCGCTCGTAATTTTTCGAAAAGGGTAGTATCGAAATTTTCTAACTGCGGTAATGGAACTTCGCATAGCGCAATAAAATACTCGATTTCTACTAATACGCGGTATTTGATAAGTGCTTCTTCGGAGAAAAAAGCGGCTAATTCTTGGACTTTTCCTCTATATCTACCATCTATTGGAGATATGGCGTTTAATTGGTTTAATAACATGCTTAGGCGTTTAAAGTACAAAGATAAATGTGCACATGGAAATAAGAAATTAATTAGACCTCTTTCTGCATGGCGGCAAGAACTTTTTTTGCTCTACTTGTATAAGCAGGACTGTGCAAGTACAAATTGTTTTCTAAAATTGGCCGCAACTCTCGATGTATCCAATTAAAATGAGTGCCTAAATAGCATAGACTCTGCATAGAAAATGCTTTTACAGCAACTTTTTCTTCTCCTATAAGCCAATCAAAACACAATTGGGTCATTTGTTCCAATTGCTTTTCTGTAATGGTTTCTATGTATATGGGGTTCTTTTTCTTAAAATATTGGGTGCAAATACTTTCAATAATTTTTGATAAGGGTCTTTTGGAGGAATCTATACTTATTTGAGGGCCATAATCTAATAATATTTGTAATTCTGGTAGTAGCAAAACCAGATTCTTTTTGCTCATAAACTCTAATACCCAAAAAGCACGAGGGCTATATGGGGTACTATTTTCCACACCTATTTTAACTAGAGCTGGAATATATTCTGGATGATTTAATATCAGTTCTGAAAAGCTACTTCTACTTTTTATGGTAGCATTTAAATAATCTAGTTCTTTTTTGAGTTGCTCTAACAAAGACATTATAGTAGTGTTTTTATTTTATTTAGAGCTTTAGGAATTCCTGTACTTGCTTTTTCTGCAATAACTTTTATACTCGGATGAGAAACAGAAGCTGGTTTCGGATCTACATAAAATAATGGTGCATGATTAGGAGCATAATGTAATAAGCCAGCCGCCGGATACACCTGCAAAGAAGTGCCAACAACGATTACAAAATCGGCTTGTTGTACTATATCTATAGCTTTATCTAGCATTGGCACTGCTTCTCCAAACCAAACAATATGCGGTCGCAATTGATGATTTTCTTCACAACAATCACCAATCTCAATGTCTTTCTCCCATGAATATACCAAAGAAGGATTTCCGGTACTTCTAACCTTTAGTAATTCACCATGCAAATGGGTTACTTGTTTACTTCCTGCTCTTTCATGTAAATCATCGACATTTTGTGTAATAATTTCTGTTTCCAAACCTGGTATATCTGCAGCTAGAGCATTATGGCCTTTGTTTGGTGATACGGTGAGCAATTGTTTTCTTCTTTGGTTATAAAAATCTAATACCAAGGCTTTGTTTTTTTGCCATCCTTCAGGAGAAGCGACTTCCATTACATCATGCCCTTCCCATAGACCATCTGCATCCCTAAAGGTTTTAATACCGCTTTCTGCACTTATTCCAGCACCACTGAGAACAACTAGTTTTTTATTACGCATATTTTTTTGTTTACCCAATAAATATAAATGATATATTTGAAAAAAAGCGACTATATGGAAGAAGCTTTAGAATTATTAGAGTATCTCGAAACTTTCCTAACGGAAGAAAGGAAGCAACGTTTTATAGAGATACTGGAAAGCAGAACGAAGCATTTTACTATAGCTGTAGAGGACGTTTATCAAAAACACAATACCAGTGCGTTGATTCGATCTTGTGATATTTTTGGTATACAAGAAGCACATTTGATAGAATTGAGAAACGAAAGCCAATTAGATAAAAATATTGCCATGGGTGCAGAACAGTGGGTAGACACCTATCGCTATCCAAGTACTGCCACTTGTATAGAAGCGCTCAAAAAACAGGGGTATCAAATAATAGCAACTACACCCAATGAAAACAGTTGTCTGTTGGCTGATTTTGATGTGTCATTAAAGTCGGCATTCTTCTTTGGAACAGAAAGAGAAGGTCTCTCTGATGAGGTGATGCAAAAAGCGGACAGTTTTTTGAAAATTCCGATGATAGGATTTACCCAGAGCCTTAATGTATCGGTTTCAGCAGCCATTATTTTACATGATATTTCAAATAAATTGCGTGAAAGTGATCTGAATTGGAAGTTGACTGAAATCGAAATGATAAAAAAAAGGTTGGATTGGTCCAAGAAATCCATCCAAAGCATAGAGGGAATTTTACAACGTTATCATAATATAAAGACTCAATAAATTTTTGTAATTTTAGAATTATTCAAATTTTGTCTTATGGTTTGGTGGTTATATGCACTTATTGGATTTATAGTAATATTAGTTTTTCTAGGATGGATAGCACCTAGTAGCTATCATGTGTTTCGACAAATTGAGGTAAATCGTCCAAAGTCCGAAGTGTTTCATTACTTAAAATATTTAAAAAACCAAGATGATTGGTCGCCATGGTCTGGAAAAGATCTAGAGATGTTAAAAACCTATTCTGGGATTGATGGTACGGTTGGTTTTATAAGTGCTTGGAAAGGAAATAAAGAAGTAGGCGAAGGCGAACAAGAAATCACTAATATATTGGAAGGAGAACGTATAGATACCCAATTGCGTTTTCTAAAACCTTGGAAATCTCAAAGTGATGCATATTTAAAACTAAACGAAAGTACCGCCAACAAAACCAGAGTGACTTGGGGTTTTACAGGCAAAAACAAATTTCTAATGAGCATCATGATGTTGTTTATGAATATGGATAAAATGATAGGAAATGATTTTGACCAAGGGTTGTCCAAGCTCAAAGAAGTTTTGGAACCACAAGAAAGTGAATTATGAGAATCGCAATGAAATTAAAAAAGAATGCTTTTAAAAACATCCTTTTTTAATTATCCGTAAATTATAATTTTTAGTTCGATTATTTTACTTCAAATCGCCATCCAAAAGGATCTTCAGATCTATTGTACTGAATGTCTGTAATGCGTTTTTTCATTAGATCTGCATAGCTGTCCTCTACTTCTGGAAGTTGATAATCTGTACCATCATGTCCAAAAGCTCCAATAGGAGATACTACTGCAGCAGTACCAGCACCAAACATCTCTTTTATAGATCCGTTTTTGGCAGCTTCTACCACTTCTGATACCGTTATTTTACGTTCTTCTACAGCGATGCCCTCTTTTTTGGCAATGGCCAAAATACTCTTACGAGTAATCCCGTCTAGAATCCTATCGCTAACCGGACTAGTAATGAGGGTGTCATGGATACGGATAAATACGTTCATAGCCCCAGCTTCTTCAATATACTCGTGGGTGTTATCATCGGTCCAGATTACTTGGTGATATCCTTTATCCATAGCAAGTTGTGTTGGGTAGAACTGACCAGCATAGTTCCCTCCTGCTTTGGCGTAGCCTACACCACCATTGGCAGAACGTGAATAGGTGTTCTCAATAAGTACTTTTATTTTCTGAGTAAAATATGGCCCAGAAGGCGAACATGCTATCATAAATGTATAGGCATCTGCAGGTGAAGCGTGAAAACCAGATCCAGAGGCAAAAATAAATGGACGGATATACAACGAACTACCCGAAGTAGTTGGTATCCAATCCTTATCTGTTTGCAATAATGCAATAAGCCCTTGTATAAATATTTCTTCTGGTACTTCTGGGATGGCAAGTCTTTTTGCGGAAATATTTAATCTTTTTTGATTATCCAATGGTCTAAACAACCACGATTTTCCACTAATATCTTTATAAGCTTTCATTCCTTCAAAAACAGATTGACCATAATGAAAAATCTTGGCAGCAGGATCCAATTCTAGATTGCCATAGGGGACAACTTTTGGGTTGTCCCATTGCCCATTTTCATAGGTGCAAATAAACATATGATCCGAATGGTGCTTTCCAAACGGCAAGTCGTTAAAATCTACATCTCCAATACGCGAATTGGCCGTTTTTTCAACAGGAATGGTTATTTGATTGTTGCTCATAACGCTTTTTAATTAATAAGTTTTCGGCTTAATAGGTTTTTCTAATTGAAATTGAAATGCCTTGCCTACAAAATTAAAGAATTCTCACCTAAATGCGTGTTGTTTGGTAAAAAATAACGAATTTTGCAATTAATCGTTAAAAATTGAATAAAAACCCTATTAAAAAATATATTATGCGAGTATTATTCTCATTGATTGCTAGTTTTTTATTGATTGTTTCTTGCAAACAAAATCCGAAATCTGCTGAGGCAGAAAAGCAAGATCTGGCAGAAGCAGTATCTTACGATAGCTTTGGAGCAGAAATTGATGATGCGGGAGTTTTATCGATGGAAGAGGCAGAGGAAAAATTTAAAAACCTGAAAGAAGGAGATACCATCAATTTTAAATTCAAATCCAAAATCTCTGATGTATGTCAGAAAAAAGGATGTTGGATGAAAGCACCCATGAGCAATGGGGAGAAGGTGCGTGTATCTTTTAAAGATTATGGTTTTTTTATGCCGAAGAACCTTCCAGAATTAGATGCTACAGCGGTGATGAACGGAAAAGCGTATATTTCTGTAATTACGGTAGACCAATTGAAGCATTATGCACAAGATGCTGGAAAATCTGAAGATGAAATTGCTCAAATTACCGAGCCAAGACGTACACTTTCTTTCGAAGCAGATGGTGTATTAATAGAGAAAGGAGAATAGTATGAAAAACCTCCTTTATTTTTTAGTGGTTGTCTTTTTACTATCTTGTGCAGATTCTGCAAAAAAAGACACCAAGAAGAAAGCGCAAAAATCTACGGTGTACGAAATGTACGAGCCTTCTGAAATGGCTACTTTGATGAATGATTTTTATGCTTATAATGAAAAATTAAAAGCAAACATAGAGGCAGGGAAACCGTTAGATGAGGAAGGAGCTAAGTTGTTTGAAAACATCCATACCGCTGTGCTCACCGATAGCAGAGATAAAGACGCCTTGTTTGATGCTTGGGCAATTGCTTTAGAACAAGCGCAAAAAGGCATATTTAACAATAGTGTTCCTGGTAGCCAAAAAGAAAAATTTAATGCTGCGGTAAGAGTATGTGTAAGTTGTCACGAAAAGAAATGTTCGGGGCCAATTAGCCGTATCGAAAAACTTTACATTAGAACGTGAAAAGAAAACTGATAAAAACAGGAGATGGCTCGGTAACCATTCAATTGGAAGATTGGAAGGAACAGTACCACTCTAAACACGGAGCCATAGAAGAAGCGAAACATGTTTTTATCCGTATGGGTTTAGAGACCCAATTACATAAAAAAGAAATTCAATTGCTTGAGATCGGTTTTGGAACTGGTCTCAATGCTTTTATAAGCTACTTGGAATTATTGAATTATGATACCAAAGTGCACTATACAGGAATAGAAGCATATCCTGTAGTAGAAACAGAATGGCGTGCATTAAATTATGTCCATTGTTTAGATGCTACAGTACATCAGTCTATTTTTGAAGCCATGCATGAAGCCCCTTGGGAAGAAAACTTGGCTTTATCTTCTCATTTTAAGTTGATTAAAAGCCAGCTTAAATTTGAAGAGATTTCAGCCAAAAACACCTATGATTTGGTCTATTTTGATGCTTTTGGTGCCAGAGTTCAACCAGAATTATGGACAGAAGTTATTTTTGATAGAATGTTTCAAGCGATGAAGTCAGAAGGGGTCTTAGTCACTTATGCTGCCAAGGGTAGTGTGCGAAGAGCGATGCAAGAAGTTGGTTTTACAGTAGAACGCTTGCCAGGCCCGCCAGGAAAAAGAGAAATGTTGCGTGCCACCAAAAAGGAGTAAATATGCATATATTAGTTACGGGAGCTACAGGGTTGATTGGAAGGCAATTGGTGAAAAGTTTGTTGTTGCAACAATATCAGGTTTCATTTTGCACCCGATCAAAAAACAAATTAAATAGCATAGCAAATTGCAATGGAATATATTGGGATCCAAATGCGCTACACATAGATAATAGTTTGCAAAATGTAGATGTTGTAGTACACCTAGCGGGTTCGACCATTATGCAAGCTTGGAATCACAAAAATCGAAAACGAATTTTGGATAGCAGGGTGAATGGACTACGTACCTTACTAAAAAATCAAAAAGAATTTGCGCCACAGCTACAACAAATAGTAGTGGCTTCTGCTATTGGTGCGTATCCTGATGATGCAAATTGTGTGTTTGAGGAGGATTATCCAAGCTATGCCAATAACTTTTTAGGAGAAGTAACACAAGAGTTAGAACAAAACGCATTGGCTTTTAGGTCCTTGAATGTTCCAGTTTCTATACTGCGTTTTGGATTGGTATTGTCCAAGAATGGTGGGGCTTATTTGCCCATATCAAAATCTGTTCAATTTGGAGTAGGCTCTTGTTTTGGTGATGGCCAACAATGGCAGTCATGGATACATATTACAGATGTAATTGGTATTATTGGGTTTGTGATAGAACATAGGAAAAATGGTGTCTTCAATACGGTAGCCCCAAACCCGGTTCGGCAAATAACCTTATTGCAAACAATAGCGAGAATATTGAAAAAACCACTATGGCTACCCAATATACCTTCGTTTGTTTTTAAAACGGTGCTAGGAGAAAGAGCAGTTCTTTTATTGGCAAGTCAGCAGGTTAGCGCGAGAAAAATTCAGAAGGAAGGTTTCTCTTTTCAATTTCCAAACTTAGAGCAAGCTATTGTTGATTTGGAACAATAATGTTTTTACGATGACAATTTGACATAAAGTGTGTTTTGGCAACAAATTTGCCCTTACGCATTAGCATTATTTAATTATTGAATTACAATGGCTAAGAAAAATAAAGACAAAGAAAAAAACTTGAAGGAAGATAAAAACATAGATACCCAAGCTGTAGAAGAGCAAGTGGCAGAAAAACAAGAGGATAACGAGCAAAATGTAGTAAGTGAATTGGAGAAAGAATTGGGTAAGGAAAAAGACAAATTCTTGAGGCTATTTGCCGAATTTGAAAACTACAAGAAAAGAACATCCAAAGAACGTGTGGAATTGTTCAAAACTGCTAGTCAGGATGTCATGGTGTCTTTACTTCCAATTTTAGATGATTTTGATCGCGCTTTAAAAGAATTATCTAAGTCGGAAGACAAAGAAATGTTTACTGGAGTGGAAATTATCAGTAATAAATTTAGAGATACCCTAAAATCGAAGGGGTTGTCAGAAATGGAAGTTGCAGAAGCAGCTACTTTTGATGCCGAGGAGCACGAAGCCATTACGCAAATTCCTGCTCCAGACAAATCTTTAAAAGGAAAAGTCATCGATGTAATTGAAAAAGGATATCGTTTGGGAGATAAGATTATACGACATCCAAAAGTGGTAGTAGGACAATAATTAAAAGTAGATGAAAGAAGATTTTTACGACATACTTGGTGTAAGCAAAAATGCAGCTGCCAGTGAAATTAAAAAGGCCTATAGAAAAAAGGCAATTCAGTTTCATCCAGACAAAAACCCTGGCGATAAACATGCAGAGGAGCAGTTTAAAAAGGCTGCAGAAGCTTATGAGGTCTTGAGTGATCCGGATAAAAAAGCAAAATACGACCAGTTTGGTCATGCTGCTTTTGATGGTTCTGGCGGATTTGGCGGTGGCGGAATGAATATGGATGACATATTTAGCCAGTTTGGTGATATTTTTGGTGGTGCATTCGGCGGTGGTTTCGGTGGCTTTGGCGGTGGCGGACAACGCAGAGCGAAAGGAACCAATCTTCGTATTCGTGTGAAGCTTACTTTGGAAGAAATAGCCACCGGAGTTGAAAAAAAGGTGAAAGTTCGTCGCAAAGTACAAGCTGCTGGAGTGCGCTATAAAACTTGTAGTACTTGTAACGGACAAGGTCAGGTTTTGCGTGTTACCAACACTATTTTGGGGCGAATGCAGACCAGTACCACTTGTAGCGCCTGTGGTGGATCTGGACAAATGATAGATAAAAAACCACATGGTGCCGATGCGCACGGACTTGAGGTGGCAGAAGAAACGGTTTCTATTAAAATTCCGCCTGGCGTCGTAGACGGAATGCAATTAAAAGTTACTGGAAAAGGAAATGATGCACCAGGAAATGGTGTGGCAGGAGACCTGTTGGTAGCTATAGAAGAGGTCCCACATGCCACGCTCTCAAGAGAAGGGGAGAACTTGCACTTCGACCTGTATGTAAATATCGCAGATGCTGTTTTGGGTACTTCCAAAGAAATTGATACGGTAACTGGTAAGGTGAAAATAAAATTGGAGGCAGGAATGCAGTCAGGTAAAATATTGCGATTGAGAGGGAAGGGAATACCAAATATAAATGGCTATGGCTCTGGAGATCTGTTGGTTCATGTGAATGTGTGGACACCAAGAGAACTCAATAAAGAACAGAAAGAATTTTTTGAGAGAATGAGGCAACACGAAAACTTTGAACCAAGTCCGAGTAGAAGCGAAAAATCCTTTTTCGAGAAGGTAAAGGACATGTTCTCTTAAGATTTGTAAAAAAATTTAAATAGATGAAATTGTTAAAATAAAAACTGTATATTTGGCAGTATACCAATCAAATGGTATAATTTTTCTTTTTCATAGCAATTTTTTTCCCATCCTTTATCAAAAGGGTGGGTTTTTGTTTCTACAACTGCTATATTTTATCTTTTTATATAGCTGAAGAATTATTTTAAATATCTTTGAGCAAAATCTAAATTATCGATGGAAAATCCGATTTTAGTAGCAGAAAATGTTACCAAAAAATTTGGGGATTACACAGCATTAAATAATGTTTCCTTGAAAATCCCAAGGAATGGTATATTTGGCCTTTTGGGTCCCAATGGTGCAGGAAAAACCACCCTAATTCGCATTATCAATCAAATTACCTATCCCGATCAGGGGAAGGTATGGTTAAATGAGGAACTCTTGCACCCCAAACATATTGCACTAATTGGTTATTTGCCAGAAGAGAGAGGTTTATATAAGAACATGAAAGTTGGAGATCAGGCTTTGTACTTGGCGCAACTAAAAGGATTGTCCAAATCCGTGGCAAAAAAAAGACTGCAGTATTGGTTTGAAAAATTTGGTGTAGAGGATTGGTGGAACAAAAAAGTGCAAGAACTATCTAAAGGTATGGCACAAAAAATACAGTTTATCGTAACAGTATTGCACGAGCCACAGCTGCTAATTTTTGACGAACCTTTTTCTGGGTTTGATCCCATAAATGCCAATATCATCAAAGATGAAATTTTGGCATTGAGAGATAAAGGAACTTCTATTATTTTTTCTACCCACCGAATGGAATCCGTGGAAGAGCTTTGTGATGAAATCGCACTCATTCACCAGTCGAATAAAATTTTGGATGGCAAGTTAAAAGATATAAAACAAGCCTATAAAACCAATACTTTTGAAGTGGGATTACAAACGGCCAACCCCGAAGCACTTACCTCGGTTATCGAAGAACAATTTCTTGTGTCTCCTGCCAATTTTAATACCTTGGAAGATGCACTTAAGCTAGAAATTCAGTTAGGAGATAAATTTAATTCCAAGGAACTGCTGCGCTTTTTACAGAGTAAAGCTTCTGTAACCCACTTTGTGGAACGCATCCCTTCGGCCAACGATATTTTTATACAAACGGTTAAGAATTATTAAAAATGAATCATCTTTCACTTATAATCAAACGCGAGTATTTGACAAAGGTCAAAAACCGATCGTTTATTGTCATGACTATAGTGAGCCCTATTATAATGGTTATACTTTTTGCTGTAGTGGCTTACCTTACCCAATTAAACAATCAAAAAGTACGTGTTATTTCTGTTCTTGACGAAATTGGGATTGCAAAATCTGTATTTGAAGATTCTCCATATCGCAAGTTCCAATACTTAGAGGGCATCGATCTGGAAACAGCCAAAACCATGATGAGCGATGCCGAAAACCAAACCTATGGAATGTTGTATATTCCAAAAAATGAAGACTATAAGGTGCTGGCCAAATCTATAAAATTTTATGCCGAAGAAACGCCCTCTTTGGAACTTATTTCGGATTTGGAATACGAATTGTCTGAAAGAATAACGGAGCTCAATTACGTCAAAAACAACATAGATATCCAAAGTATTAATAAAGCAAAAGCTGTGGTAACTCTTCAACAAGAAACTTATGAAGGAGAAAAAACTACCAAACTAGACAATATACTGAAATTGATATTTGGACTAGCGGCGGGTTATTTGCTGTTTATGTTTATTATCATTTATGGGAATATGATCATGCGTTCGGTTATTGAAGAGAAGACCAGTAGAATCATTGAAATTATTATTTCTTCGGTAAAGCCAGTGCAATTGTTATTGGGTAAGATAGTAGGAACGTCTCTTGCAGGGATCACCCAATTTATGATTTGGATGATTATAGGTGGTATGCTCATGACGATTACTCCTTTGTTGTTTGGTTTTGACTTACAGGCTGCAGGACCAGAGCAAGAAATCATCCAGCAAGCCATGCAAGAAAATTCGATGCAGGAAGGTGTGGCGAAAGTTTGGGCAGGAATACGCCATTTGCCCATACTCAATTTGGTTTTGGCCTTTGTGTTTTATTTTATTGGAGGCTATCTGTTATATAGCTCTTTGTATGCTGCTATTGGGGCAGCTGTAGATAATGAAACGGATACCCAGCAATTTATGATGCCTGTTTTGATGCCACTCATGTTGGCGGTATATGTTGGGATATTTACCGTAATCGAAGATCCACATGGTACGGTGGCTACGGTTTTTTCTTTCATACCATTTACCTCCTCGGTAGTGATGCTTATGCGTATTCCTTTTGGGGTACCGATATGGCAGCAATTGGTGTCTTTGTTGTTGTTGTTTGCAACTTTTTTGGCCTGTGTATGGTTCGCCGCCAAAATATATAGGGTTGGGATACTTATGTACGGCAAAAAACCAAGTTATAAAGAACTGATTAAATGGTTGAAATACTAATATGCAAGAAATTCAAGACTTCCTCAATTTTAGTATACCACTTAGCAAAGAGGGTGAAATAAGTATAAAAAGCATTCTCTTCGTAGTTTTGGTATTGTTTTTGACAGCTCTATTGTTGAGGTTGGTCAAGAAAATAGTAACTAGAAAATTACCCGATCAGGACAAACTGAAATTCAATTCGGTTTTTTCTTTTTCTAGATATTTTGTTTTTTTGATTGTTTTGCTGATTTCTTTAGACAACAATGGGGTAGATGTTACTGCTGTATTTGCAGCTTCCACTGCATTGTTGGTGGGAGTAGGACTTGCATTGCAAACTTTTTTTCAGGATATTATTTCTGGAATATTTATCCTCATAGACCAGTCGGTGCATGTGGGAGATATCATCGAATTGGATGGAAAAGTAGGTAGAGTAGATGAGATTAAATTGAGAACCACCAGAGCGGTGACCATAGATAACAAAGTATTGATCATACCCAATCACAAATATCTCACTTCTAGTTTATACAATTGGACCGAGAATGGCATTAAAACCAGAGAAAGTGTTTCGGTGGGTGTGGCATACGGGTCCGATGTAGCCCAGGTAACAAATTTGTTGACGAAGGCGGCACAATCGCACCCAAAGGTATTGCAAGAGCCTCCTGTGTTGGTGGTGTTTGAAGATTTTGGAGAAAGTGCTTTACAGTTTAAAGTTATTTTTACCCTAGATAATAGTTTTGAGGCCTTAATTCCAAAAAGTGAAATTCGATACCGCATAGATAAATTATTTAGAGAAAACAATATTAGCATTCCGTTTCCACAACGAGATGTGCATTTAAAAACAGATTTAAAAGCATAACGCATGAAGAAAAAAATTCTAATTATCGAAGATGAAGCTGCAATTCGACGTGTTTTGGTGAAGATTCTTTCAGAAGAAAACGATAGTTACTTGGTTTCGGAGGCAGAAGATGGTAATCAGGGACTTCAAATTATTAAAAAAGAGGATTTTGATTTGGTGTTGTGTGATATAAAAATGCCAAAGTTTGATGGCGTGGAAGTATTGGAGGCTGCCAAAAAATTAAAACCAGAAATTCCATTTGTGATGATCTCCGGTCATGGTGATCTGGATACGGCGGTAAATACCATGCGATTGGGTGCTTTTGATTATATCTCCAAGCCACCAGACTTAAACCGATTGCTCAATACAGTGCGAAATGCTTTGGATAGAAAGGATTTGGTGATTGAGAACAAACGCCTAAAGAAGAAGGTGAGTAAGAACTATGAAATGATAGGAGAAAGTGAGCCCATCTCTCATATCAAAAACATGATAGAAAAAGTTGCGCCTACCAATGCTCGAGTTTTGGTTACTGGTCAGAATGGAACAGGAAAAGAATTGGTTGCGCATTGGATACACGAAAAAAGTGATAGAAACAAAGCCCCATTGGTTGAAGTAAATTGTGCTGCAATTCCTTCCGAACTGATAGAAAGCGAATTGTTTGGGCATGTTAAGGGTGCTTTTACTTCCGCCGTAAAAGATAGAGCTGGGAAATTTGAGGCAGCAAATAAGGGGACCATCTTTTTAGACGAAATTGGAGATATGAGCCTTTCTGCTCAGGCCAAAGTATTGCGAGCTTTACAAGAAAACAAAATCAGTAGAGTAGGTTCCGATAAAGACATCAAAGTAGATGTGCGGGTGATTGCTGCTACAAATAAGAATTTGAAAGAAGAAATAGCAGAAGGAAGGTTTAGAGAAGATTTGTACCATCGATTGGCTGTAATCCTTATAAAGGTTCCTGCTCTAAACGATAGAAGAGAGGATATCCCCCTATTGATACAACATTTTTCCAAGAAAATAGCAGAAGAGCAAGGAATTGCACCTAAAGATTTTGAGAAAAAAGCTATCGGTTTATTACAGCAATATGATTGGACTGGAAATATACGCGAATTGCGCAATGTGGTAGAACGATTGATTATTCTTGGCGGAGAAAATGTAACCGAAAATGATGTGAAACTTTTTGCAAGTAAATAGAGATTGAAAAGATACTGGGTTTTCTTGGAGTATTCTATAGTTTCCATAGGATACCCAGGGCTATAGGATGGTTTTAAGGTGCAGAAGAAAGATGCTTAGAGTATCTCAATTCTAATAATTGCCACGAACGCTAGTAGTAAGCAAAATGCGTCCGTGGCAAGATTTAAAAAGGGGCAAATAAAAATCTATTGGGTGCAATTTCCCAGATGTTCTAAAGCTTTTTGGCTAATAGCCATCGCTCTTTGTTTGTAATATAATTTGGTTTGGTCTATACCTTCTTTGGTTAGGTCTTCTTCCATTCTCTTATAATTTGACAAAACCATGGCCTTGGCGTCTTTACAGTCCATAGCTTCGTATACTGCCTTTATGGCGTTTTCGTATTGGGCTAATGCCGCTTCCATCTTTTGCCGATGTTGTTTTTGAGTCTGTAGTTCTTTGGCTCGCTTTTTGGCATTCTCCGCAGCGATTTCTTTCTGTTTTGCCATTTCTTTAGCCAAGTTTTCTTGCTGCTTTTTTAATGCGGCTTGTTGTGCTTCTAGTTCCTTTTGTTTTGCGAGTAACTGCTCTTGGGTAGTATCCAATTCGGAGCTTTTTTCTACGTTCGTAGGTACTCCCGATGTACAGTTGTACATGGCATTCATTAATGCATCGATATGTTCAATTGCTTTTTTTGTATAAAAACGACCCTGATCCCAATCTTTGGGTGCGATAGCTTTCTTTAAGCTGATTTCTGCTTCATAAATAGGGTCTTTTGCTTCTTTACAAGAACAGTTGCCTAAAAGACTCTTTGTTTTTTGTAAGGCCTGTAGGGAACGATCCGCATAATAGGTTTGGTGTTCAAAATTGTCCGAATTCAATGCTCGTTTGGCATGTGACAAGATGTAAGAACTGTTGGACTGGGCATCAGTGCAATCATCGGTTGCAAAAGACCCATAGCTTTTTGTGATTAAAATACAAAATAAGCATAGTACGAAACTCTGCTTCATAATATAATTGTTTGGTTAAGTAATGATTTGGTATACCTAATTTACGATTAATAAATCATAAAGAAAAATTAATTAGACGAACTGCATCATTTAATTTAGGTATACTTCTTATATTTAACCAACAAACAAATAATTTTAACTGGGGTCTGTTGGAGAGCGCAATTGTGGGTAAAACCAATAACTGTTGAAAGTTGTAGGGATATAACTTCTTTGGTTTTGCAAATAGAAAAGCGCTTGGAGAAGGATATCGGTTTTTAAAAGATAAAAAAATTATGAGAATAAAAATGCTATTATTGGTTTTTCTGTGTATTGTAGGAGAACTTTTTGCGCAAACCGCAGATGAGAAAACTTTTCGAACGATATACGATCAGGCACTTACCAAAGGTAAGTCTTATGAGTGGTTGCGACATTTATCCCTTCAAATAGGTGGACGTCTATCCGGATCTTACCAGGCCCAGCAGGCAGTGGATTATACCAAAAAAGAATTGGAAGCCCTTGGTTTAGATAAAGTTTGGCTACAAGGTGTAATGGTTCCAAAATGGGTGCGTGGTTTGAAAGAATATGCATATATAGAACAAGGAGCTGGGGAACAAACTATTGTGCCGATATGTGCTTTAGGTGGTTCTGTTGCCACTCCAGGAGGAGGAATAAAGGCGGAAGTGGTAGAAGTGAAAAACTTTGAAGAACTAAAAGCATTGGGTAAAGAAAAAATAGCGGGCAAAATCGTTTTTTACAATCGCCCGATGGATCCAAAACTGATAAATACTTTGCATGCCTATGGCGGTTGTGTAAACCAAAGGGGTAGTGGAGCTAAGGAAGCAGCATCTTTAGGTGCCATTGGAGTAATCGTTCGTTCGATGAATTTGAGGCTCGATGATTATCCGCATACAGGCGCGATGTCTTATGGCGATTTGCCAAAATCGAAGTGGATTCCAGCTGCTGCTATTAGTACCAATGGGGCGGAGCTGTTGAGTACAATGATAAGGCTAAATCCAAATACAAAGTTTTTCTTTCGCCAAAGTTGTAAAAATATGCCGGAGGTAAAATCCTACAATGTTATTGGAGAGATTAAAGGAACGGAGTTCCCAAACGAGATTATCATCGTAGGAGGGCATCTCGATTCTTGGGATTTGGGAGATGGCTCACATGACGATGGAGCTGGAGTGGTGCAAAGTATGGAAGTATTGCGCATAATGAAACAGATGAACTATAAACCAAAGCGCACCCTCAGAGTTGTATTGTTTATGAACGAAGAAAATGGGCTTCGAGGGGGTAGAAAATATGCGGAAGTAGCCCGTCAAAAAGGAGAAAAACATGTTTTTGCTTTGGAAAGCGACTTGGGCGGTTTTACCCCTCGTGGTTTTACTTTTGATTGTACGACAGAACAATTTGCTCAGGTACAGTCTTGGAAAAAGCTATTTGAACCGTATTTGATTCACTTATTTATTAGAGATGGTAGTGGTGCAGATATAGGACCTTTAAAAGATGGAAACTTGGTTTTAGCTGGTTTAAGACCAGATTCACAGCGTTATTTTGATCACCATCATTCGGACGCAGATACTTTTGATGCGGTAAATAAGAGAGAGTTAGAATTGGGTGCAGCTACGATGACCTCCTTAATTTATTTATACGATAAATATGGAGTGCAAACACCAAAAAAACCCAAAGGATAAAATGCTAGGTACAAAGAAAGTGTATCTTTGCATCGCAATTAATTAAAAAAAATAGATATGCAAGACGGAATTTACGCCAAATTCAATACTACTAAAGGGGAGATTTTGGTAAAACTTACGCATGATAAAACTCCAGGAACTGTTGCCAATTTTGTGGCTTTGGCAGAGGGGGATATGAAAAACAAAGCCAAATCGGTAGGAGAACCGTATTACAACGGTCTAAAGTTTCACCGAGTAATTCCAGATTTTATGATACAAGGCGGTTGTCCGCAAGGAACAGGTACTGGTTCGCCAGGGTATCAGTTTGATGATGAAATACATCCAGATTTAACACATAAAGGTCCAGGTGTTTTGTCTATGGCTAATGCTGGACCTGGTACAAACGGAAGTCAGTTTTTTATTACCCATGTAGAAACAGCCTGGTTGGATGGAAAGCATACCGTGTTTGGGTTTGTGGAAAACGGACAAGATGTGGTAAATGCCATTGCGCAAGGAGACACAATGGATACGGTAGAGATTGTACGTGTAGGTGCAGAGGCAGAAGCATTTGATGCTATACAGGAGTTTAGCAAATTTGAAGCGAGTAAAAAGGAGCGCGAGGCTGCAGCAAAAGCCGCTGCCGAAGCAGAATTAGACAAACTAGCTTCCGGTTTTGAGAAAACGGAAAGTGGTTTGCGTTATAAAATGATCCAAAAAGGAGATGGTGTACAAGCAGAAAAGGGTAAAATGGTATCTGTACACTATGAAGGCCAATTGCCAAACGGGCAAATATTTGACTCTTCTTATAAAAGAAAAGAGCCCATTGAGTTTAATTTAGGTGCAGGGCAAGTGATTCCGGGTTGGGATGAAGGTATTTCTTTATTGAAAGTTGGGGATAAAGCTCGCTTTGTAATTCCTTCTCACATGGCATATGGAGAAAGAGGAGCTGGTGGTGTAATTCCTCCTAATGCAACGCTTATTTTTGACGTAGAATTGATGGGAGTAAAATAAATGTATAAGTCGTTCTAATATAAAAACCGTTCGTTTTTTTTGCGAGCGGTTTTTTTTGTTGGGTGTTAATTATGCGCTAGGGATTGAACGGCATGTTGGAGCTCTTTTTTTGTTGGCAAGCCTATGCAGGAAGCAATAAAAAGAGGGATTTTGTGGAAGGATTAGAATGCCCATTTAAATATGGCTTGGTAACAAAAAAAAGCGACTAGTGAAAGCCCGCAGTTGCTACCGGTGTAGGTAGGAACTGAGCGCCCAAAAATTACTTTTTATTGAGTACTTTATACTCTTCGTAGCAGCCGCTGATGGCGTCTAGAATCTGCAAATCGTTGGCAGTGAGTATAAATTGCTTGGAATAGTTGCAATTGGTCAGTATATCGTCAATTTCTACACGCTCTAGTTGTAAAAGTTCCATGAGGGTTTCTCGATCAAATTTTTCGGCCAAGAGGTTTCTTATCAGATCATCTTCCTTCATTTTGCGCAGTTTGCGCATTTGTTTTGGGCGTTTTCCAAAAATATTGTGTAATAGACCTACTGGATTAAAAATAGCTCGAACCGTTTTGGTGAAAGCCCCAGGATTGTATCTGCCTGCCTCATATCCCCTAGGTAAACCAGATATACTATATTGGTAATTGTCGTTTATGACAATGTTCTTAGCATCAATTTCTATATATCCAGTAAGTTGGTAGGGCCTTACAACCACCTCTTCAAGTGCGTAGGCCAATTCGGTTAATGCAATTTTGGTCCCCCCAATTTTGAGCATATCATTACTTACCCGTACCTTGATGGATTTGAACCCCAAAAAAGAAAAATAAAGGGTGTCGTTTACACTAGCAGCAAGCTCAAACGTTCCTTTTTGGTCTGTAGCTGTACCTATTACCCGATTGAGGTTGAGTACATTTACATTGTCCATAGGTCTGTCGGTTTGTGCATTGAGTACAACAGCTTTAACCGTTGTTTCTTGAGCAGAGGTCAAAAGCGCAGTAGTCAAAAGAATAAAAAGTAGAAGTTGCTTCATGGGTTATATTTAGTCATCTAATGAAAAGGTATTGTGGAACCATTTCTTTGCTAATTTAACAACAAATTCCCAAAAGAAGTTCACCCGAAATTAATTTTGGGATAGTCTTAACGCAATTTAACGATTTCTTCGTTTTCCTTTTCCTTTGCCGTTATCGCTTTTTTTCCCTCTTCTTTTGTCTTTCCTTCTATAATTGTTGTTGTCCTTAAATTTTGGTTTACTACGTCTTCTGCCAGATCTTCTACCTCCTTTATTGGAAGAAATCTCTACATTGATAAATCTACCTTGCAGTTTGAAGTCGGTAAAGAATTCGAGTATGGCATCTGTATGTTTGTTATCGGTATTGAAAAAAGAAAAACTCTCTTTTACGTCCACATTGTACACATCGTCTCTACCAAGGTCTAAGGTTTCTTTTAGAAAATCTTTTAGAGACTTCCAATCAAAATCATCTCTTTCTCCTACGTTGATAAAATATCGAGTACTATTTTTTCCTTCACTATCTGCCACTCTTGAGGTATCTACTTTGTTGAGATCTGGGTACTTTTGATAGTATTTAAAGAAGCGATCAAACTCTACGGCAACCATTTTTTGAATCAAGGTTTCTTTGTCCATATGTTGTAGTACATCATAGATGGCAGGTAAATAAGGGTTTATGGATTCGTTGATCTCGGTTTGGTTTATTTTGCTGGCTAAATGGTATAATTGAATTTCACATATTTCTATACCTGTAGGTACTTGTTTTACTTCAAATTTCTTTTGAATTACCTTTTCAATAGACTTGATTTTGCGTAGTTCCGACTTGGTTACAATCACCATAGAAACTCCCGATTTTCCCGCTCTTCCAGTTCGTCCACTGCGGTGGGTATAAGTTTCTATTTCGTCTGGAAGTTGGTAGTTGATCACGTGGGTAACATCATCTACATCGATGCCGCGAGCAGCAACATCCGTAGCAACCAACATTTGTATTTGTTTGTTGCGAAAGGCCTTCATCACCAAATCGCGTTGGTTTTGACTTAAATCACCGTGCAGCGCTCCTGCATTGTATCCGTCTTCTATGAGTTTTTCGGCTACTTTTTGGGTGTCTCTTTTGGTCCTACAAAATACCACAGAGAATATATCTGGATTGGCATCTGCCAAACGTTTTAGAGCCATATATCTATCCCGACCGGATACGGTATAGTATTCGTGCTGCACATTGGTAGAACCAGAATTTTTGGTGCCAACAGTTATTTCCAATGGCTTGTGCATAAATTCTCTGGCGATGGTAGCTACCTCTTTTGGCATAGTAGCCGAAAACAACCAAGTGAGTTTGTCATCTGGAGTATGTGATAAAATACTGTTGATGTCCTCATAGAATCCCATGTTGAGCATTTCATCCGCCTCGTCTAGCACACAATAGGCAATTTTGGAAATGTCTACCATTCGTCTTCCGATCATATCCTTCATACGACCTGGAGTGGCAACTATAATTTGTGCCCCTTTCTTTATTTGCTTGGCCTGCTCGGTAATACTTGCACCACCGTAAATAGCTACGGTTTTTAGTCCTTTTTTGTATTTGGAGTATAGTTTTATTTCGTTGGTGATTTGCAAGCACAATTCTCTAGTAGGAGAAAGTATGAGTGCTTGTGTGGTGCGACTATGGATGTCCAAACTCTGAATCAGGGGGAAGCCAAAAGCAGCAGTTTTTCCCGTGCCGGTCTGTGCCAAGGCTACCATATCGGTGGCGGTGGTCAACAGTTGAGGTATTGCTTTTTCTTGTATTTCAGATGGGGAAGTAAAGCCCAAATCGTTTATAGCTAGTAGTAAATCTTCCTCTAATCCTAAGGCTTTGAAGGTGTCCATGTTTGTTTTTTAAAATATTAAAGCCAATTTTTAATACGGTTTTGGCTCAAAACCACAACATCCTTGCATGGCCCTGCGGCTTTAGAAGGAAAACAAGCCGCAAAACTACGCTTAATTATTTGAATAATAACTATAGATAGCAAAGAAGTATTGGTTTTACAAACTTTGCCCAAGGTGTTCGACCAATTTGTGAATGGCTCTTGCGCGGTGACTTATTTTGTTTTTTATACTTGCATCTAGGAGTCCAAAACTCTTTTCGTACTTTTCTGGAATAAAAATAGGATCATATCCAAAGCCGTTCTTGCCTTCCATTTTATTTGCAATGCTGCCTTTAACAATACCTTCAAAAAGTTTCTTTTGGTCAGAAAGGCGCAGTGCAATTGCTGTGCGAAACTGTGCCGTCCTGTCTTGTTCTTGCGATAGAGCAACTAATAGTTTTTGCATATTGGCGCTGGTGTCTTTTTCTTCTCCGGCATAACGTGCAGAATAGACGCCAGGAGCCCCGTTGAGCGCTTTTACCTCAAGACCAGTGTCGTCTGCAAAGCATGCTTTTCCGTAAGTGTGGTATACATAGTTTGCCTTTATCCAAGCATTTTCTTCCAAAGTGTCTCCAGTTTCTTCTATTTCTTCAAAACAGCCAATGTCTTCTAAGCTCAATAATTTAATATGGGATGGTAGCAACTGTTGGACCTCTTTTAGCTTGTTCTGATTGTGTGTTGCAAATACAATTTCCATGGGAGTATGTTTATACAGATGACTTTGTGTAGTTGACCTCTAATTTGGCGCAACTTACAACATTTTCTTGAATGGAAAAGAATGACTTTATAATTTTAAGAAAAAACTTACAATTTGAAATCCTATAGAAGTCGTTTTTTTAGTATCTCAATGGTGGTCATCCTTTTTTTGTTGGGGGCTGTCTTGTGGGTTTCTCGTTATAATTTGAAGCAGCAACAGCAAATCCAATCTTTGTTGTTGGAACTGAAAAATCTACAGTTGATAAGTTTGCGTCTAGAAAACATTTGCTTGCAAAGAAATCGATTGGAAAGGAGCGGGCAATTGTTTCGGTATTGGAACAATTGGCGAGAAAAACAGCTTGTTTTGGAGGGGAATACTTTGTTGCAAAAGATGGAAACACATCCTTATTTTTCAATTTCGGCATGGAAAGCAAATATGCAAATAAAGCGAAAGGAACTGGAAGCGATTTTTGATAATGATGAAAGCTTGCAGTGGTCCAATTTGGAGTGGCTTATAGAAGATATACGTATGCACCGCTTGCTCTTGGTCCAGCTGATGGATGTGGTCTACAAAAGGAATGCAAAAGAATGGCAAGCTACGATAATTTTACAATATCAAATGGCTTTTTTGTGCTTAGGAATACTTCTCTTTTGTGGGTGGTTTTTGGGGCGACCTGTTTTTTTAAAGCTGCAAAGAGAGAAAAGAGAGGTGTTGCAGATTGCTACCCAGCAATCTGAAATTTTTGAGGAACACTTGCGAAATATTGATCGTTTGCGCTTTGCTTTGCGCTATGAAGAAGATGTGGGGATGAAAAATCAAATTTTTCGATTCATGATGGAAGAAATTGAAGGCTTAGAATATGTTTCTAAAAGTTGGAAACAAGTATTGGAGCAAAAAAGCAGTGCGCCTTTTGAGAAAAAAACAGCGCCATTTCCGGACTTCAATGCAGAACTGTAGGGAAGTGGGCTTGGATGTGCTTTAGCTGTGGTGGTAAGGGAGGTTGTTCAAAATACTGAAGGCTCTGTAGAGTTGTTCTGCAAAAAATAGGCGAATCATTTGATGCGAAAAAGTCATTTTGGATAGGCTTATTTTTCCATTGGCTCTTTGGTGTACTTCTGGAGAAAATCCATACGGTCCACCAATAGCAAAATATATTTTTTTGTATCCGCTGTTTAGTTTTTTTTGCAGGTAAAGAGCAAAGTCTTCTGAGCTAAAGGATTTACCGTTTTCATCCAGCAAAATGAGGTGATCGTTTTTTTGTATTTGTTTCAATAATAGTGTTCCTTCTTGTTGTTTTTGCATTTTTTGTGACAGGCTTTTTCTGTTCTTTAGATCTGGGAGCATTTGTATTTCAAACTTTACAAAATGCTGTATGCGTTTTTGATAGTCTACTATCATTTGCAGTAAATTTGCTTGATCTGTTTTCCCTATTACGAGCAAGGTGATGGTCATAAGCTATTGAAATAAATTGGATGGATAATAATTGCTAAATTAGCATATTATTTTGCCAATTAAATCGTTTTAATCAAAACTCTTTTTATGATAACTGAAGCACAGTTCGAAGCGGAAATTTACCAGATAATTAAAAATGCCATCCGAGAGGATGTAGGAGAGGGAGACCATAGCACTCTGGCGTGTATTCCTTCCAAAATCATGGGCAAGGCAAAATTGTTGGTAAAAGATCAAGGGATTGTTGCTGGAGTTTCTTTTGCGCAAAAGGTTTTTCATTATGTAGACCCCGATTTGAAAACGGAGATTTTGATACAAGACGGAGAAAAAGTAGCATATGGAGATATTGCATTCTATGTAAGTGGTTCGTCCCAAAGTATATTGCAAGCGGAGCGTTTGGTCCTCAATGCGATGCAGAGGATGAGTGCGATAGCTACCAAAACACGTGCTTTCATGGGATTATTAGAAGGTACCAAAGCAAAGGTGTTGGATACCCGAAAAACCACGCCGGGATTTCGAGCTTGCGAAAAATGGGCTGTAAAAATAGGGGGAGGAGAAAACCATCGTTTTGCATTGTATGACATGATCATGCTAAAAGATAATCATATCGATTTTGCTGGAGGTATAACTAAGGCTATACAAAAAACACAGGCTTATTTGAAGGCCAACCATAAAGATCTCAAAATAATTGTAGAGGCGAGAAATCTACAGGAAATAGAAGAAATTTTGCAAAATGAAGGGGTATATCGTATACTAATAGATAATTTCGATTATGAGGATACAAGAAAAGCAGTGGAGCTGATTGGTGATCGTTGTCAAACAGAATCTAGTGGGGGAATAAACGAAAAAACCATAAGGGCCTATGCAGACTGTGGTGTAGATTTTATTTCGAGTGGTGCCCTTACGCATTCGGTATACAATATGGATTTAAGTTTAAAAGCAATATAAATGTCGACAGAAATAGAAGAGAAGTTGTTGAAAATTCCTTTGGTGCGCAATTTGGTGCGTTTTGGAAAGCGTATTCAATTAAAGTCTTTGGAGGGCTTGAGTTTGTACGATTTGCTTGAGATGTATTTTTTGGGCATAGTAAAAGGTGCTTTATCTATGCGAGCTAGTGCAATTTCTTATAGTTTGTTTTTGGCATTGTTTCCAGCGTTGATTTTTATATTAAATATTTTGCCAGAAATTCCAATAGATGATTTTGCGGATGAATTTAGAGTTTTTATAACCAAAATATTGCCTTCGGGATCTGGAGAATTTTTCTTTGATCAAATTTATGATGATATCGGGAAGAAAGCTACTAAGGGCAGCTGGATCTCGACTAGTTTTGTGTTGTCTATATTCCTTATTGGGAATGGGGTGAATGCCATTTTTGGTTCTTTCGAAAACTCTTATCATGTTCATCTTACCCGAAATTTCGTAAGACAATATCTGTATAGTTTAGGCGTGGGTCTGATGCTTACCTTTTTGTTTTTGTTTACTGTAGCAGTTATACTTTGGTTCGAACTATATGTGGTAGAATATATTACAGATTCTATCGCCAAAGAAATGCAACAAGATCAGAATGTGCGAGACAGCAACGATATCCTTGGAGCAACCATAGTAAGGGCTGTGTTCTTTTTTCTGATGACCTATTTGTCTACTGCGATCTTGTATTATTTTGGAACGGCTCATGGTAGACAGGCTAAGTTCTTCTCTGGTGGTGCTTTGATGACGGCTATATTATATATGGTAACTTCCTTTTTGTTTGGTTTGTATATCGATAATTTTTCCAAATACAACGAGTTATATGGTGCTATTGGTGGCTTGCTTATATTGATGTTGTATATATGGATAAACTCCAATTTGTTGCTGCTTGGCTTTGAGTTAAATGCTAGTATACAGCGTTTAAAACAAAAACAAGAAAATCAAGAAATTATAGAGGACCAAGAAGAAAGGGAGGTAGATGCCGTTTGATTTTGATGCCTATATAGAGGTGGTGCTTCCATTGCGATTGGAGAAATGCTTTACTTATGGTATAGATAAGGAGCAAATACAACAATTGAAAATCGGCATGCGAGTAAGTGTGCCCTTTGGAAAATCCAAAATTTTTACTGCCTTGGTCTTACGGATACATCCAAACCCTCCTGAGTTTTATGAGGCAAAACCCATACATCAAATATTGGATACACAACCGGTGGTTCGAGAAGTACAACTCGCCCATTGGAAATGGATTGCCGATTATTATATGTGTACATTAGGAGAAGTATACAAATCGGCTATGCCCAAAACATTTTTATTGGAAAGCGAGACGGTTATTTATGCGTCCAACTTGCCGATAGAGGAAGGGCTGCTTGCCGATGAAGAGTTTTTGGTATATGAAGCATTGCAACACCAATCTTCGCTCAAAATTGCAGATGTGATGCAAATTTTGGACAAAAAAACAGTAATTCCTGTACTCAAAAGAATGCTGGAGAAAGGAGCGCTTTGGCTCCAAGAAGAATTGTATGAACAGTATAAGCCTAAACTTGTTAAATATGTAAAACTATCCGATGACTATGGCCAGGATAGCGTTCTGGAGGCCTTGTTGCAAGAGTTGAAAAGGGCACAAAAACAGCAGCAGGCAGTAATGGGATATTTTGGTTTGCGAACTAAATACGAACATATAAAGCTAAAGCAGTTGTTGGAGTATGCCAATGTAAATACTGCTGTAATACAAGCTCTGGAAAAGAAAGGCATACTGGAGATATATAATTTGCAAGAGTATCGCAAACAGGATATAGATACTTATACAGTTGATGGCCTAGAGTTGAATGTTTGGCAACAAAATGCTATGGATGCTATTGCTGCTAGTTTTGATCAGAAAAAAGTGTGTTTGCTCCATGGGATTACTGGTTCTGGAAAAACAGAGGTATATATCAAACAAATAGAGTTAGTGTTGGAAAAAGGAAAACAAGTGTTGTACTTGTTACCCGAAATAGCCCTTACCGTACAATTGATTAAAAGATTGAAGGCGTATTTTCCCGAACAGATATTGGTATATCATAGCAAGTACAATTTGCAGGAGAGAACGGATGTTTGGAATCAGGTTTTGGAAGGAAATGATAGGGCTCAAATAGTTTTGGGAGCTCGTTCTGCTTTGTTTTTGCCCTTTAATAATTTGGGTCTTATAGTTGTAGATGAAGAACATGAATCTTCTTTTAAGCAATTCGATCCAGCTCCCAGATATCATGCAAGAGATGCTGCAATTGTATTGGGGAAATTGCATGAGAGTAGCGTATTGTTGGGATCGGCTACGCCTAGTGTAGAATCCTTTGCCAACGCAAAACAAGGTAAATATGGTTTGGCAAATATAGATAGGCGATACCAAGATATACCATTGCCAGATATCGAATTGGTAAACCTAAAAGACAAGTATAAGCGCAAGAGGATGCAAGGGCATTTTTCCGATCGATTGATTGAGGCTATTGAGGCAGCCATCCAAGAAAATGGTCAGGTTATATTGTTTCAGAATCGAAGAGGGTTTGCGCCAATCATGGAATGTAAAACTTGTGGGCATAGTCCGCAATGTCCCAATTGTGATGTGAGTCTTACCTATCATAAACTAAAAAATCAATTGCGATGTCACTATTGTGGTTATCATATGGCGGTGGTCTTAAATTGTTTGGCCTGTGGCGAAACCAATCTAAGTTTAAAAGGATTGGGAACAGAACAAGTTCAGGCCGAATTGGAAGAAATTTTTCCTTCTTTGCGTGTGCGCAGAATGGATTTGGACACCACCCGTGGTAAACATAGTTATGAGAAGATTATTAGTGATTTTGAACAAGGAGAAATAGATGTTTTGGTTGGTACCCAGATGCTTTCTAAGGGCTTGAATTTTAAGAATGTACGTTTGGTGGGAGTGATGAATGCAGACAATTTGTTGTACATGCCAGATTATCGTGCTCACGAACGCGCATACCAGTTGTTGGAGCAGGTATCCGGTAGAGCAGGAAGGCACGGTAAGCAAGGAAAAGTGATTATACAAAGTTACGATCCCAACCATAGGATTTTACAGCAATTATCTACCCATAGTTATTTTCAAATGTTTAAGGAGCAGTGGTATCATAGAGAGCAATTCAAATATCCACCAGCCCTTCGTATGATTCGAATAGTCATGCGACATAGAGACTATAACAAGTTGAATGATGGAGCGAATTGGTTCGCAAAATCCTTGAGAGCAGGGACAAAAACTGTAGTTTTGGGTCCAGAATTCCCTCCTGTAATGCGTATTCGCAACCAGTACATTCAGCAGATATTAGTAAAAATGCCTAAGGGACTTTCTTTGTTGCAAACCAAGCAAAAAGTAAAAAGGATCCAAAGTAGCTTTGAATCCATTTCACAGTTTAAGGGTGTACAAATATTATATCATGTAGATCATATCTAGCTATTGTTTAGTGCTTCTGCTAGTTCGGTCTTTTTGTTTCGGCTTAAAGGAATTTGTCTTCCTTGAACTTCTACATTTTTGGAGTTGAAGCGTTCTATTTTGTCCAAGTTTACAATATAGGACTTGTGGATTCTCAAAAATCGATCTGCTGGTAGTTCTTTTTCGAATGCCTTCATGGTGGAAAGAATTACAATGTTGGCTTCGTCGGTAACCAGTTTTACATAGTCTCCTAGAGCTTCAATCCACTTGATGTCGTTTAGGATAACTTTGCGTTTTTTGAGATTGCTTTTTACAAAGATGTGATCGTCTTCTTCTTCAACACGATTGATTTGTTCGAATTTATGAACCGCTCTTTTCACAGAAGCATCAAATCTTTCGTAAGTAATAGGCTTGTGCAAATAATCGGTTACATCGTAGTCAAATGCTTTTAGAGCATAGTCCACTTTTCCCGTAATGAGAATCACCTGTGGTGGGTTCTCTAGGGACTCTAACAGATCAAAACCATTGACAATAGGCATCTCGATATCTAGAAATATCAAGTCAACGGCGTTGTTTTTCAAACCGTTCTTTGCTTCTATCGCGTTGCTGTACTCTGCAGTCAACGTTAACAATGGATGATTGTTTACCAATTTTGCTACAGCCATTCGCTGTAAGGACGAATCATCAACAATTATACATTTTAGTTTCATAGAATTGGGTAGATATTGTAGGTTATTGTTCCGCCAAAGTAACAAAAATATACGACCAACTGCAATAAAAGATGTAAACAGCTTCTAAACTGTTGTATAATAGCAAAAAATGATGGTTTGCAGTGAGTTATTAACAGTAAAGTTTGATCCAGGGCTCTCAAAAAAAGAATAGAATAGACTTGTATTTAGATATATTATTGTGTAGTTTTGCAAACGCAAAAAATTAAAGCATTTTATTTATGAATCATTATGAAACTGTTTTCATTTTAAATCCCGTTCTTTCTGAAACACAGATTGAGGAGACAGTAAAAAAGTATGAAGACTACCTAAAGGACAAAGGAGCTACCTTTATTTCTAAAGAAAACTGGGGCTTAAAGAAATTGGCTTATCCAATTCAAAACAAAAAAAGCGGATTTTATCATCTATTCGAATTTCAGGTAGAAGGATCTGCTATTGACGGTTATGAGTTAGAATTCCGTAGAGATGAGCGCATCATGCGTTATTTAACCGTAAAGTTAGACAAGCATGCAGTATCTTGGGCGGAAAGAAGAAGAGAGAAGTTAAAAACTAAATAATCCACAGTATGTCATCTATAGAACAACAAGCAAAAGGTAAAAAAGATGGAGAGATTAGATATCTTACTCCGTTAAATATAGAAACCAACAAACAGAAGAAATACTGTCGTTTCAAAAAATCTGGTATCAAATATATCGATTATAAAGATCCAGATTTTTTGTTGAAGTTCGTTAACGAACAAGGAAAGTTGTTGCCGCGTCGATTGACTGGTACCTCTTTAAAGTATCAAAGAAAAGTGGCTACAGCTGTAAAGCGTGCGCGTCATCTTGCGCTTATGCCTTATGTTGGAGATTTATTAAAATAAAAAGAAACGGCTATTATGGAACTTATATTAAAAGAAGACGTACAATATTTAGGGTTTAAAGACGATGTAGTGACGGTTAAACCTGGATACGGAAGAAATTTCTTGATTCCGAATAAGAAAGCTGTTTTGGCAACTCCTTCTGCTAAAAAAGTTTTAGCAGAAAACTTGAAGCAAAGAGCTTTTAAAGAAAAGAAAATGGTGGACGATGCTAATGCATTGGCTGCTAAACTAAACGATCTGTCTGTAAAGATTGCTGCAAAAGCAGGGGCAGGCGGAAAACTTTTTGGATCGATTACCAATATCGATTTGGCAGACGCTATTGAAAAAGCAGGTCATTCTATTGAGCGTAAGTATATCAAAATTATTGGTGGATCTGTTAAAAGAACAGGTACTGCGCAGGCAAAAGTAAGACTTCACAGAGAAGTTATCGTTGACTTTTCTTTTGATGTGGTAGCAGAGGACAAATAAGAGTATTTACTATAGTGCTGAAAAAGAGGTCTTTGTAGACCTCTTTTTTATTTATTTATTGTTGTGAAATTCATTTTTGCTATATGTAAGAAGAATAAATTCTTCTAAATTCGAGTAAAAACTATGTTTAGTTTACCGTTAATCGGAATATATGCGCATTTCGTCTACACGAAATTGCCGTTCGTCTTTACATTCGAAGTTGTGAAGAATGTTATGACTAATTTTACATTGTAGTAAAGATCAAAATAATGGTTGATGTAAGACAAAAATTTTGATTTTATTGAAAGAATGAATAATCCGTTTTTCGGAAATATAAAATTGATCTTTGTTTTGTGAGGTTAACAAAGATTATTAAGATGTATGATGGTTTCTTTTAGAACGATCATATTAGGTTGGGAGGTTAAAAAGAGTTATGTAATGCATAACTCTTTTTTTTTTATCTATACCGAAATCTTCTTTATGTTAGTAAGTCTTGCATAAGTTTAAAGAGTATCTCTTCTAATTATTTAGGTTATTAGTATATTTAAACTCATAAATTTGAGTAATTATGCTTGCATGATTATTATTATGAGGAAAACTAACTAACTTAATTTTAACTATATGAATAAAAGAAGTGTTCTAAGCTTGTTGCTCTTTGCGTGTGTAGCAATGGCTTATTCTCAGGTTACTACTGCAAATATGAAAGGAGTGGTACTAGACGCTGACAAGTTGCCTTTGTTTGGTGCAAATGTAGTGGCAGTCCACGGCCCTACTGGTACTAAGTATGGAGCGGTGGCAAACGAAGATGGACGATTTAGCTTGTTGTATTTGCGTGTGGGTGGTCCATATACAGTGACAGTAAGTTTTGTTGGTTTTAAAAACAGGGTTTTTAGAGATGTTTATCTTCAGCTAGGCCAAACTAAAAACATAGAGGTTGTACTTGCTTCGGATAGCCAACAATTGGATGAAGTGGTTGTGGTTTCCGAGGCTGGAGGAACTTTTGGTAGCGATCGTACCGGAGCGGAAACCAGTGTAGGAAGTAGAGAACTTACCAAATTACCTACGATCACTAGGTCTACAAACGATTTTACCCGATTGGAACCTACAGCTAGTAATGGTTCGTTTGGTGGTAGAAATGATCAATTCAATAATTTTTCTTTGGATGGGGCAATTTTTAATAATCCATTTGGTTTGGATGCAGCACAGCCTGGTGGGCAAACCGATGCAACACCTGTTTCTATAGATGCAATTGAACAAATACAGGTTTCTACCGCCCCTTATGATGTGACCCAGTCTGGGTTTACAGGTGCTTCCGTAAATGCTGTGACCAAAAGTGGTACCAACGAATTTCATGGTAGCGTGTATGGCTTCTTTAGAAATGAAAGCATGACTGGTGGAAAAATAAAAGGAGATGATGTTTTTAAAGCGGATTTGGAACAAATTCAATATGGTGTGAGTGTTGGAGGGCCAATAGTTAAAAATAAATTATTCTTCTTTGCAAATTTTGAAGCAAACGATCGTACCGATTTAGGTTCTTCCTTTATTCCAAATACAGGAAGTGGTTCTATAAACGAATCACGAGTTACAGAAGCCGATTTCCAATTGGTGAGTAATATTCTTAAACAAGTGGTTATTGGGCAAGATGCACAAGGAAATGATGTGTTTTACGATCCAGGAAGATATAGTGGCTTCACTTTCGATTCTAAATCGAAAAAAGGTATTTTTAAGCTAGATTGGAATATAAACGAAAAGAACCGCCTGGCGATAATTTATAATTTCTTAGATGCTTCTAAAGAAAAGCCTGCCCACCCAACTGCAATTATGCCAAGAGGTCCGAACGCGAGTACATTGCAGTTCGAAAATTCTGGATATGAAATAAATAACCAGTTGAATTCTGTACAATTGGAATTAAACTCTACTTTGTCGGATAAAGCAACGAATAAATTACAATTGGGCTATACGCATTTTGATGATTTTAGAACACCAAAATCAACACCGGCTCCTGTAATTGCTATTACTGATGAGGTGGGAGCTTCTAATTATATTATTGCTGGTCATGAGCCGTTTTCTATTCATAACAAATTGGATCAGAAAGTTTTTCAGCTTACTGATAATTTAAATTTTTTCCATAAAGACCATACCTTTACTATTGGGTTTTCATTTGAAAAATTTCAATTCGATAATTCGTTTAATTTAACAGCATATGGGTTTTCGTCATTTGCCCCGATCAATTCAATTGCTGATTTTAGAAACCTGGCAAATGAGGCGGCTTTAGTAGCCTCTTATCAGGGATTGTTTGATTCGGTAATTGCAAGCCATAATTCGTTAGAGGCAAACGGACAAGGAAATACCGGTGGATGGGCTTTGGCTGAAACCAATGTAGGACAACTTTCGTTCTATATGCAAGATGAATGGAATGTTACCGAAGATTTTAAGCTTACCTATGGAGTGCGATTTGACAAACCGCTATTTTTTGATTCTTCTCAAAAAGCTCAAGAAGTTATAGATAGAAGTGCTTTGTATTTGCCTAATATCCCTTATTACAACCCTAATAATGGAGAAGAAGTGTTTTTCGATTCTACAAAAATGCCTAGTAATGATTGGTTAATATCGCCTAGAGTTGGGTTCAATTGGGATGTTAAAGGGGATAGAAGCTTGCAATTGCGAGGAGGATCTGGCTTGTTTACAGGTAGATTCCCGTTTGTATGGTTAGGAAACCAGATTGCAAACCCTAATGCGTATTTCTACACTCCAGTAGATCCTGATTATAAATTCCCACAAGTTTGGAGAACCAATATAGGGGTAGATAAACGCTTAGAAAATGGTATTGTTTTGACAGCTGATTTATCCTATACCAAAGATATTAATGGTCCGCATGTACAAAATTGGGGCTTGCGTCCACCTACAGCTACTTTGGCTGGCGTGGATAATAGAGCTGTTTATGCAGCAGGAGATAAACAAAATACAGCTTATACTTTTTCTAATTCAGATGAAGGAAGAATTTGGAACGCATCTTTAAAAGGAGAAAAGAATTTTAGTAATGGATTATATACCATGTTGGCTTATAATTTTATGAATGCCAAAGATGTGAATTCTATTGAAGCAGAAATTACCAGTGATGCATTTGATAATAATGCCATAGTCGGAGACGCAAATACTCCATCCCTATCCAATTCTAAATATGGAGATAAACATCGTATTATTGGTGTGGCTTCTAAAGAATTTTCTACGGGAACAACGATTTCTACATTCTTTGAATATGTGAAAGGGGCGCGTTATAATTATATCTATGCAGGTGATATAAATAATGATGGTTCTCCTTTCAACGATCTTATCTATATTCCCACAGATGCTGAAATTAATTCTATGAATTGGTCTAGTCCAGGTATGGCAGAGGCGTTTAAAGCTTTTGTTGCGCAAGATGATTATTTAAGTGACAATAGAGGGTCATATGCAGAACGATATGGCGCTTTAGCACCTTGGAGAGGGAAATGGGATTTGAAAATACTTCAAGATATTAAGGTTTCGGAAGGGAATAGATTTCAAATTAGTTTGGATGTGCTAAACGTAGGAAACTTAATTAATTCCAATTGGGGAGTGATACAAGTACCAACAAACCAACAAGTTTTGGGGGTAAGTGTAGATGCAACAACTTACGTTCCTACTTATACTTTTGATGAGGGCTTGAAGAATACATTCTCTTATGATGCAGGCTTGCGTTCGCGCTGGCAAGCACAAATAGGGGTTCGTTATATCTTCTAGGAAATATTTTTACAATATTATTTTGTGCAAAGGCCATATATTTATATGGCCTTTGTTATTTTTGCTGCTTTATAAAGCAGTATGAAGTACACTAGACTAACCCAAGAACAATTAAACGAATTACATCCGGAGTTTATCAACTTTTTAGCAACCCAATCTATTACTTCAGACGAATGGGAGAAAATTAAAGAAAAGCAACCAGAGGTAGCAGAAGAAGAGCTGGATATTTTTAGCGATTTAATTTGGGAAGGGGTGCTTGCCAAGGTGTTGTATTTGGAGAATATAATGCCAAACGAAATGCATCTTTTTTCTTGCGGAGAAAAGGATATGAAATTAATTGCGATCCGAATTCATAACCCTGCAATTGATGTCACCACCAAAGAAGGGTTTGATTGGTTTAAAAAGAATTTTTCAACCGATGCAGTGGAAATCATGACGGCTACCAAAAAATATGATGAAGAAAAAGGTGTAGAAAAGTTTAAATTAATTCAAAAAGGCGCTCAGATTACCCAAGGGGATTTGTTTCAATGGTTTGATAAAATAATAGAAAAGTAAGATGGCACAAAAACCTAGTTTAGCAAAAGGTACCAGAGATTTTGGTCCAGTAGAAGTAGCAAAACGCAATTATATTTTCGATACGATACGCAAACATTTTAAAACATTTGGTTTTGCGCCTATAGAAACCCCTAGTTTCGAAAATTCTAGCACCCTGATGGGAAAGTATGGAGAAGAAGGCGATCGGCTGATTTTTAAAATCCTCAATTCGGGAGATTTTCTTAAAAAAGTAGATTCAGGGTTGTTGGAGCAAAAAGCATCTAATAAGATAATGACTAAAATTTCGGAAAAAGCATTGCGTTACGACCTTACGGTGCCATTTGCTCGTTATGTGGTCATGCATCAAAACGAAATTGCCTTTCCGTTTAAACGTTATCAGATTCAGCCAGTTTGGCGTGCAGATCGCCCACAAAAAGGACGTTTTCGCGAGTTTTATCAGTGCGATGCAGATGTGGTAGGTTCTAAATCTTTGCTGCAAGAGGTGGAATTTGTACAACTGTATGATACGGTTTTCAATGAATTGGGGCTGAAAGGAACAACCATCAAACTCAACAATAGAAAAATTCTTACCGGATTTGCACAAATTATAGGAGCTGAAGATAAGCTAATCGATTTTACCGTTGCATTAGATAAGTTAGACAAAATTGGTGAGGAAAAAGTTAAAGCCGAAATGTTGCAAAAAGGGATTTCGGAAGAAGCTATTGCCAAGGTGCAACCTATTTTTGCTTTTGAAGGCTCTAATACCTATAAATTGTCACAGTTGAAAAAATTGCTGGCTAGTTCTGAAATTGGCTTGGAAGGTGTGGCAGAAATGGAATTTGTTTGTAATCAGATTGAAGTCTTAGGGCTGCTTTCTGCCAAATTAGATATAGATGTTACTTTGGCGCGTGGATTAAATTATTATACAGGAAGCATATTTGAGGTAAGTGCTCCTAAAGGCGTACAAATGGGTTCTATTGGTGGCGGTGGAAGGTATGATGACCTTACTAGTATTTTTGGCTTAAAGGATGTTGGTGGTGTAGGTATATCCTTTGGTTTGGATAGGGTGTATTTGGTAATGGAAGAATTAGATTTGTTTCCAAAACAGGTTCTAGAAGGAGTTCAGGTGTTGTTTTTAAATTTTGGAGACAAGGAGTCTTTGGCGTGCTTACCGTACATAAAGGAAATGCGTGCTGCTGGAATTGCATGTGATTTGTATCCGGACGCTGCTAAAATGCAAAAGCAAATGAAATACGCCAATAAAAGACAAATACCTTATGTAATTCTCCTTGGAGAGTCTGAAATAAAAAAAGGAACTTTTGTATTAAAAAATATGCTAACTGGCGAACAAAAGGAGTGTGATACAATTTCCGATTTAGCTTTCTAAATTGCTTTTAAGTCTCTTTAGTATTAGATCCAAGTAGGCTTTGTCTAAGGGAACTATATGATGGGATTTAGGTTTGGTTTGCATTTTTTCAAAAGTTTTTAAATCAAAAAATTGAACCGCAGTAACTTCAGATTTTTGAAGTTTTAAAGTTTGCAAGTTCAAAGTTGTGCGCAATAGATAAATATGGTGTAATTCGTTGTCAATTAAAGTTTCGGCATGCTGTACAATGCAATTATACAGTCCCGTAAATTTTAGCATATCGGTAGTAATATCCAACCCCAATTCTTCTTTGACTTCTCTAATAGCAGCATCCAAAGGAAATTCTCCAGCTTCTATGTGTCCCGCTACGCTTACATCCCATAAATTTGGAAATGTGTCTTTTTGCGGGTGTCTTTTTTGAAGAAGCACTTCGTTTTGGTTGTTTACAATCCATATATGTACCGTTCGATGTAATGTTCCTTGTAAGTGGGCTTCTTCCTTCGAAATAATTTTTCCACTGGGTTTTCCTTGTTCGTCTATGATATCTATCCATTCGTCCATAGTGTAAAGATAACTAAATGATAAATATGTAAAAAATCGATTATAATTTTATGTTTTATGTAAAACAACCAATCAAAAATTAAAAGTATATTGTTGTAATTGTTAATTTTTTGTTATTTTTATTGCTAAAATAATATATTTATGCTAAATAAATATATCTAAATTTGCACATTATGAAAATCGATGCTTGTCCAAATTGCAATTCAGAAAAATATATTAAAAGTGGAATCGTTAACCAACGTCAGCGCTATAAATGTAAATCTTGTGGGTACTATTTTACGGTGAATAAACTCGGTAAAAGTATTGATGACTATTATGTTAACAAAGCTTTACAGCTATATTTGGAGGGGCTTACATATAGAGAGATTGAACGAATACTGGGCATCTCACATGTGAGCATTATGAATTGGGTGAAGAAATACAATATTAAAAGACCTTTTAATAGTAGTTATCATCCTACCTACAAAATTTTGAACGCTTCTGAATTATCTGGCTATTTTTCGAATACTGCTAATTTATCTGGTGCAGGTGTTGTAGTTACAGAACTTGGTGACAAGTTTATGCTAATTAAATGGGAGCGATTTCGTGATTAACTATACTAATTTTACTCATATATATACTGCTTTTTAATTAGAACATACTTTTTTAGAGATTCGTAGGGCACACAAAACCAATTAATTACTTAATAATTTCTAATAAGAATGAAAAGAAAACTATTGTTATTGAGCATGTTAGGCTTGTTTTGGACGGGCTTTGTTTTAGCTCAGGGTTCTCCAGATTATAAAGGGGGGCTTAAAGTAAAATTTGATGAGGAAGGTAATAAGTATATGCGTTTTATCTCTTGGGCGCAAATGCAAGCTACTTATAAAGACGATGTTTCTGATGATGTTGCAAAAACGGATTTTCTTTTGCGTAGAGCAAGAGTTTTGATGTTTGCACAGATCAATAAAAAATTTATGATTCTTACCCATTTTGGATTAAATAGCCTAGGTGCTGATAATGCCGATCCGGTAGGGAAAAGTGATGGGGCGCAACTTTTTTTTCACGATGTTTGGGCACAGTATAGCATAGGGGAAAACCATGCAATTGGTGGTGGTCTGCATTATTTTAATGGGATTTCGCGCCTAAACAACCAATCTACTTTAAATATAATGACCTTAGATAATAACCGCCAATCTTGGTCTACACTTGGTCTTACGGATCAGTTTGCGCGTCATATTGGTGTTTTTGCCAAAGGTAAATTTGGGAAATTACAATATCGGGTTGCCATCAACGATGCATTAACAAATGGTTTAGACGGACGTGATGTGACTGATGTAACTAAAGTAGGACAAGATGTAGCGGTTTATGCAGGAAGAGAATATTTGGGTAGCAGAGATAGCGGAAAGAATTATGCCGGGTATTTTGAATACAATCTTTGGGATGAAGAATCTAATTTTTTACCTTTCAAAGTAGGGTCCTATTTAGGGGGTAAGAAAGTTTTTAATATAGGCGCTGGTTTCTTTTTGCATCCTAATGGTGCAGTGGTTAGAAATGCATCGGGAGAACTCGAAGGGCAAGACGTGGCTATTTTTGCTGCGGATGTTTTTTTAGATATGCCAGTAGGTGAAAAAGGTGGCGCATTAACTGCTTATGCAACTTACCAGTCTAACGACTATGGTAATGACTACCTATACAATGCATATGGTACAGGGGGTATGTTCTATAGCCATTTTGGATATGTAATTCCAGGAGACAAAACTAAAATGAGATGGCAACCTTATATGGGGTTTGCTTCTAATAGCTACGATGCTGTGAACGATAATAGAAATGTATTTAATATTGGAGTTAATGGTTACATGAGCGGACATAATGCCAAATTTACTTTGGAGTATAAAAATCAAGATTATATAACCAATAGCGGAGTATTAACTTTACAAGCAATGATATATCTATAAACCAACAACTTTTATTATGACTGATAAAGAAAAAGCAAGTGCATATTGGAAGGAAAACTTGAGATACTTAGTAGTGTTACTACTAATTTGGTTCTTTTCTTCCTACGGTGCTGGGATCTTATTTAGAGATTCCCTGAACGAATTTAAGCTTGGTGGCTTCAAACTAGGTTTCTGGTTTGCACAACAGGGATCAATTTACGTTTTTGTAATTCTCATATTCGTGTATGTGAGATTGATGAATAAACTAGATAAAAAATACGGTTACGACGAGTAATCAATTGACTAACTTTTAAAAACATTTTATTATGAGCGTTCAAGTTTGGACATGGGTTTTAGTCGCGATTACTTTCGGACTATATTTTGGAATAGCAATTTGGGCCAGAGCTGGCTCAACCAAAGATTTTTACGTAGCTGGTGGTGGGGTTTCGCCATTGGCAAACGGGATGGCTACAGCAGCTGATTGGATGTCGGCTGCCTCATTTATCTCTATGGCTGGTATAATTTCATTTGCGGGTTACGATGGCTCAGTTTATCTAATGGGATGGACTGGTGGCTATGTATTACTGGCTTTGTTACTCGCACCATATCTGCGGAAGTTTGGTAAGTTTACCGTGCCAGATTTTATTGGCGATAGATATTATTCGAATACCGCTAGGACCGTAGCGGTAATATGTGCGCTTATCGTGTCCTTTACCTATGTAGCAGGGCAAATGCGCGGTGTGGGAATTGTTTTTTCGCAGTTTCTGCAAGTAGATATTGTTATGGGAGTTATTATTGGAATGGCAGTGGTTCTTGTTTTTGCCTTCCTAGGTGGTATGAAAGGAATTACCTACACCCAGGTAGCACAATATTGTGTGTTGATCTTTGCTTTTATGGTTCCTGCAATCTTTATTTCTTCGCAAATGACCGGAAATGCAATTCCTCAGTTGGGAATGGGAGGAGCAGTTTCCGACGGAACCTATTTATTGGATAAACTAGATACACTGCATACCGAACTTGGTTTTAAAGAGTACACCTCTGGTTCTAAATCAACCTTAGATGTTTTCTTTATCACACTTGCTTTAATGGCTGGTACCGCAGGATTACCACATGTAATTGTACGCTTCTTTACAGTTCCTAAAGTAAAAGATGCAAGAAAATCTGCAGGTTACGCCTTGTTGCTTATTGCTATTTTATATACAACAGCTCCGGCTGTAGCGGTTTTTGCAAGAACTAACCTTATCGAAACAGTATCTGGTAAAGACTATGCCTCTATGCCAGATTGGTTTAAAAACTGGGAGGATACAGGCTTAATTGCTTGGACAGATAAAAATGGTGATGGTAAAATACAATATGTTGCCGGACCGGCTCTTGCGTCTAAGAAACCAAAGTTTATAGACGACGCAGAAGGAGAACCGGTTAGAGGAAAATTTGGTGAGCGTTCCATTTCTAATCCTAGCGATAGTCCCAATGAATTGTATGTAGATAGAGATATCATGGTATTGGCAAATCCTGAAATTGCCAAATTGCCAAATTGGGTTATTGGTCTTGTAGCAGCTGGTGGTTTGGCAGCCGCCCTATCTACAGCAGCAGGATTGTTGTTGGTGATCTCTACTTCAATTTCACATGATTTAATTAAGAAACAATTAAAACCAGATATTTCGGAAAAAGGAGAACTAATGGCGGCACGAATTGCTATATTAGTTGCTATTATTATCGCTGGATTATTTGGTATATATCCGCCAGGCTTTGTGGCAGCAGTGGTCGCCCTAGCCTTTGGATTGGCGGCCGCATCTTTCTTCCCTGCTATAGTATTGGGGATTTTTGATAAACGGATGAATCGCCAAGGTGCAGTAGCTGGTATGGTGGTTGGAATTGTACTCATGCTGTATTATATGATCGTGTACAAAACAGGTTTGATAGGAACTTTCGATCCTAAACCAGCATCTGACCAATGGTTCGGAATATCTCCAGAAGGATTTGGAACCGTTGCAATGATTGTAAACTTAGTGGTTTCGTTGGTAGTTTCTAGGTTAACACCACCACCACCAGCAGATGTACAAGAAATTGTAGAGAATATTCGTATTCCAAGTGGTGCTGGTGAAGCACAGGCACACTAAAACATTATAAGAGCTTTGTAAAGTTTTAATGTCGGGTAAACCAACTTTAAGGAGATTTTTGAGATATTATTTTATTGTTTGCGTTAGACATTTCCTTCAAACAAACTAATCAACGCAAAGCTCTTTTATCCCAAATAGAGGCTGTTCGAAAAGACAGCCTCTTTTTTTTTACTATATTTAGTCCAAACTCTTGTGAATTTGAAACCATGAAAGGAAGGCACAAACAAAAACTTATCGTATTGTCTCTGGTACTATTAGTATTGCTGAATATTCCGGTTATATTGATGTTTAATTCCACCAAAGCGATATTTGGATTCCCTTTGTTGTATTTTAGTGTTTTTCTGATTTGGCTGATAGCCATAGTGATGTCGATTCGATTATTGTGGAAATATTATGAATAATTATGCGCTGATTGGGATTATTTTAGTCTATCTGGGCTTACTCTTTTATTTGGCTTTCTATGCGGAGAAAAAAAGCAAAGGAAGGTGGAGCAACAATCCTTATGTGTATACTCTGTCTCTAGCCGTATATTGCTCGGCATGGACTTACTATGGCTCTGTGGGCATAGCGGCAAACTCTGGTGTGAATTTTTTGCCAATTTATTTGGGCCCCGTCTTAGCGGCACCTCTGTGGGTGATGGTCTTGAGAAAAATAATTAGTATATCAAAACAACATCATATATCCTCTATAGCCGACTTTATTTCTTTGCGCTATGGTAATAATAGGTTTATAGGTGCACTGATTACTGTGATTTGTGCTTTGGCCATGGTGCCATATATTGCATTACAGTTGAAGGCGATTTCGGAGACTTTCCAAATCATGACCTATGAAAATCAAAATAGGGCAGTCGGTTTTGACGATTCAACTTTTTATATCGCTCTCATATTGGCAATTTTTGCTACATTTTTTGGAACGCGTACAACGGACGCTACCGAAAAACGAAGAGGAATCGTGGCAACAGTGGCGTTTGAATCTATACTTAAGTTGGTTTTTTTCTTGATGATAGGGATTTATGTGACTTTTTTCTTGTTTGATGGAACAGATGCCATATACCAACAAGTAGCTGTGTTACCAGATTTCGAGGATTTGGTTACCATTGGGGGGTTGGAAGGAGGTTTTAATTGGTTTTTTACTATTATGCTATCTTTTAGTGCTATTTTTTTGCTGCCAAGACAGTTCCAGATGTCCGTAGTAGAAAATAGCAGAATTAAACATTTGAAAAATGCAATTTGGTTTTTTCCACTCTATTTGTTGTTGTTCAATATTTTTGTAATTTTTATTGCTTGGGGAGGAAAACTAACCTTTGATCCAAGTGTCAATGCGGATTATTACACATTGTTGTTGCCGCTTCAAAACGGAAATGTCTTTTTGGCCTTGTTGGTATTTATTGGTGGATTTTCTGCTGTAATTTCCATGGTGGTAGTGTCTACCTTGGTCCTTTCCAATATGATAAGTAATAATTTAATTATACCATATGGTTTTTTAAATCGATTTATTCGAAACAATCCAGATAAAAATAGCCGATATATAAAGAATATAAGGCGAATTTCTATTTTCTCCATCATATTGGTAGCTTATTGGTTTTATATTAGTTTCTCCATAGAATTGAGCTTGTACTCCATTGGGTTGATATCGTTTGTAATGGTGGCACAGATGGCGCCTTCGTTTTTTATCGGACTTTATTGGAACAGAGGTACTTCCAAAGCAGCTATTATAGGTTTGTTGACAGGATTTGCAATTACACTATATACACTTATTTTACCCTTTACTATAGAGGCTTTTACAGGCTCTCGTTTGTTTACAGACAATGGGGTTTTTGGTTTGAAATTTAGTCGCCCTCATGCACTATTTGGGCTCGATTTTTTGAGTCCCCCTGTGCATGCCTTCTTTTGGAGTATACTGGTAAATACCCTTAGTTATTTGATTTTCTCTTTGGTGTTGAGTGCCAATTATAGAGAGCGAAACTATGCAGAGATGTTTGTAGATAGCCAAAATTTCAATAGCCTACAAGAAGGTGCTTTTGTGTGGAAAGGGGAAGCCTATGTATCGGATATTAAAATAATGTTGGAACGTTTTTTAGGTGTGCCCCGTACCGAGAGAGCCTTGAATTTGTTTTTCCTCAAGTACAAATTACCAAACGATACCAATGTAGCTGATGCCAGATTGATAAATTTTTCTGAAAAATTACTCACAGGAAGTATTGGAAGTGCTTCTGCTAAGATTCTAATTGACAGTATCGTGAAAGAGCAAGAAGTGAGTTTGAGAGAAGTACTTGAAATATTACATGAATCTAAAGAAACTATAGCAACCAACAAACAGCTAGAAGACCAATCCAAAACCCTTAGGGCTTTAACCAATAAACTGCAAAATGCCAATGAAGAGTTGCGCTTAAAAGATATGCAAAAAGATGAGTTTTTGGATACAGTGGCCCACGAACTCAAAACCCCAGTCACTGGTATACGGGCAGCTACAGAGCTACTCCTAGATGATGAGGATGATATGCCGGATGTGATGAAAAAGCAATTCCTAAATAATATATTACAAGATTCGGATCGTTTGTCGCGGTTAATACATAATATTTTGGACTTTGAAAAACTGGCTACAGGAAGGGAAAAATTGCATATGCAAAACTATGTAATCGATATTACGATAAAGAAAGCTATTCGTTCGGTGCAGCATATGGCTGATAGAAAAGGAGTTCGACTTAAAAATCTCAACAGTCTCAAACAAATAGTAAAGTACGATGAAGATCGAATTTTACAAGTATTTACCAATTTATTGTCTAATGCGATCAAATTTTCAGAAACCGATAAAGGTCTCGTTACTGTTGAATCTATAGTCAATAGCGAATTTTTATATGTGTATATAACCGATAATGGAAAAGGTATAGATGAAGAGGATTTTGATTATATATTTGACAAATTTTACCAATCCAAAAATCAGAATACTAAAAAGCCAATTGGTAGTGGATTGGGCTTGGCTATAAGTGCGCAAATTATTCAAAGACATCAAGGAAGAATTTGGGCAGAAAGAAGGATTAAATCTGGTGCAAGGTTTGGATTTAAGTTGCCAATTAGTTAACTTGCTGAACGAAACAAATGAAGAAAGTTTTAATAGTTGATGACGAGCCTAATATAGTAATGACTTTGGAATATGCTTTTAAGAAAAAAGATTTCAAAGTATTTATTGCTAGAGATGGTGAAGAGACATTACAAATATTACAAAAAGACATCCCGGATATAGTCTTGTTGGATGTTATGATGCCAAAAGTTGACGGCTATGAAACAATCTCACATATTCGATCGGAAGAAACCTTGAAACATATGAAGGTTGTTTTTATATCTGCAAAAAACAAACTATCCGATATACAAAAAGGCTTAGACCTTGGTGCAGATAAATATATAACGAAACCCTTTTCTATCCGAAAAGTGGTATCGGAAATTGAAACATTGTTAATTAAGTAATTTGGTTTTGTGTGCAATTTTAAACTGAGTTTTTAATTAAAATTGATGTTATGAAATTTCGTTTAGGTCCTATGTTGTCGGATATTCTTATTTCGATTTATGTGGTGGTGTCCTTATATTTTCGCTTTAAATTAGAAAGCCAATATCCTGTTTCCCCACTATATTCTGTAGTAATGGGCTTGTGTTTTGTAACCATTCTTTGGGTACTAATTAAACTAAAAGTATTGAATCCTCGCTGGTTTGGATTGTTTAACCCCAAAGTAAAGAAATCATGAATTATAAAGATTATTATGATAGAAGTATCCAAAATCCCGAAGGATTTTGGAAAGAACAAGCACAGGCACTTTGTTGGTACAAGGAGCCTAAAACTATATTAGATACCGACGATCAAAATTACAATCGTTGGTTTGCTGATGGAGAACTAAATGTAAGTTATCTCTGCATCGACAAACATATTGAAGATGGTTTTGGAGATCAAGTGGCAATTATTTATGACTCGCCTGTTACCAATACCAAACAAAAAATTACATTCAACAAACTAAAGGAGGAAGTTTCCAAGTTTGCTGGTGGACTTTCTAATTTGGGCTTGACCAAAGGGGATACCGCAATAATATATATGCCTATGATTCCAGAGGCTTTATATGCGATGTTGGCATGTGCTCGCATAGGTGTGATTCACTCGGTAGTTTTTGGCGGTTTTGCACCACACGAATTGGCAATTCGAATAGATGATTGCAAACCCAAGGCCATTATTACAGCTTCTAATGGAATTGAAATACAACGTATGATTGCGTACAAACCATTTGTAGACAAATCTATAGAACTGGCTGTTTACAAACCAGATCATGTGGTGACCTTCGATCGCAAGCAAGGGGTAGAATGGAATGAAAAACCCTATGATGTGGACTGGGAAAAATTAAAAAATGAGGCTGCTCCTGCAGAGCCAGTAGTGGTTGAGTCTAACCATCCACTTTATATACTGTATACCTCGGGTACCACAGGAAAACCCAAAGGAATTATAAGGGATACTGGGGGCTATGCTACAGCGCTGAAATTTTCTATGAAATATATTTATGGAGTTGAGGAAGGAGATGTTTACTGGGCGGCCTCGGATGTCGGTTGGGTTGTAGGACATAGCTATATAGTTTATGGCCCGTTGTTGAATAGAAATACTACCATTGTATTTGAAGGTAAACCGATACGAACTCCAGATGCATCTACTTTTTGGAGAGTGATAAGTGAGCATCAAGTTAAAGTGATGTTTACCGCCCCTACGGCTATTCGTGCCATTAAAAAAGAAGACCCTGAAGGGCAGATGCTCAAACAATTTGATATGTCTTGCTTGAAATATCAATTCCTCGCTGGAGAACGTTGCGATGTGGCAACGCTCAAATGGACTGAAAAACACCTGAAGGTGCCTGTCATTGATCATTGGTGGCAAACAGAGTCTGGATGGCCAATGTTGGCTAATATGGCAGGTGTAGAATTGATGCCTGTAAAACCAGGATCGGCAGGGGTGTCGGTTTGTGGATACGATATACAAATTCTAAACCACGAAGGCAATACAATGACGCCAAATGAAGAAGGATTGGTAGCGATCAAATTGCCATTGCCTCCAGGGACTTTGCGAAATCTTTGGGGTAATCCAGATCGATTTAAAGACGGATATCTCAAAATGTTTCCAGGCTACTATTTTTCCGGAGATGGAGGGTATAAAGACCAAGATGGCTATGTTTTTATTACTGGTCGTGTAGATGATATAATAAATGTAGCTGGACATAGACTTTCCACAGCAGAAATGGAAGAGGTTGTAGCGGGGCATCATGCGGTGGCCGAATGTGCGGTTTTTGGAATACATGATGAATTGAAAGGACAATCCCCTCTAGGACTCATCGTATTGAAGTCTGCAAAAGATTATCATACAGAAACGATTCAAAAGGAAATAGTGGCAGAGGTAAGAGCAGAAATAGGACCTGTTGCGGCATTTAAAAAAGTCTTAGTGGTACAGCGTTTACCTAAAACGCGTTCGGGAAAAATTTTACGAAAATTACTGCGTAATATCGCAGATGAAAAAGAATTTAATGTACCATCTACTATAGATGATGTTGCAATAATTGATGAAATAAAATCAGTGTATAATCAAAATAAAGTAGGAATAAACTAAATTATTAAAACGAATAACTAATGAGTAATTATCATATCAAACATCTGGAGGAGTACTATGGGGTCTATCGCAAATCTATTCAAAAACCAGAGGTGTTTTGGGAAGAGGTTGCAGAAGAACATTTTTTGTGGAGAAAACGCTGGGACAAGGTGTTAAGTTGGGACTTTAATAAACCTGAAATAAAATGGTTTGAAGGTGCGAAACTAAATATTACTGAAAATTGTATTGATCGACATCTGACTGTAAGAGGAGATAAAACTGCTATTTTATTTGAACCAAATAGTCCAGACGAACCGGCACAACACATTACATATAAAGAGTTGCACGAACGTGTAAATCGTTTTGCAAATGTGCTCAAACAAGAAGGTATTCAAAAAGGAGATCGAGTTTGTATTTACTTGCCAATGATTCCAGAATTGGCTATTTCTGTATTGGCTTGTGCCCGAATAGGAGCAGTGCATTCTGTTGTATTTGCTGGTTTTTCCTCTACAGCCTTATCTACGCGTATCAACGACTGTGAGGCTAAAATGGTATTGACATCTGATGGATCTTATCGTGGAGCCAAAACCATAGATCTCAAAGGAATTGTAGATGAAGCATTGGAAGATTGTAGCTGTGTAGATACGGTGTTGGTTGCCAAGCGTATCCAGTCTGATATACAAATGAAAGATGGTAGAGACAAATGGCTGCAACCATTGCTCGATGTTGCAAGCGACCAATGTGAGGCTGAAATTATGGACGCAGAAGATCCATTGTTTATTTTATATACCTCTGGGTCTACTGGTATGCCAAAAGGAATGTTGCATACTACTGGAGGGTATATGGTATATACAGCCTATACCTTTAAAAATGTGTTCCAGTATGACGAAAACGATGTGTATTGGTGTACTGCCGATATAGGGTGGATCACAGGGCATTCTTATATCGTATACGGTCCATTAGCCAATGGTGCTACTACAGTGATGTTTGAAGGTGTTCCTAGCTATCCCGATATGGGACGTTTTTGGGAAATAGTAGAAAAACACAAGGTAAATCAGTTCTATACGGCTCCTACGGCCATTAGAGCGTTGGCGAAAGAAAATTTGGATTTTGTCGAAAAATATGACCTGTCCTCGCTCAAAGTACTCGGTTCGGTGGGTGAGCCAATAAACGAAGAAGCATGGCATTGGTATAACGACAATGTAGGTAAGAAAAAAAGTCCAATTGTAGATACATGGTGGCAAACGGAAACTGGGGGAATCATGATATCCCCAATTCCTTTTGCAACTCCTACCAAACCAACCTATGCTACGTTACCCTTGCCAGGAATTAATCCTTCCTTGATGGATGAAAACGGTATAGAAATAAAAGGGAATCAGGTAGATGGTCGTCTTTGTATAAAGGCACCTTGGCCCTCTATTGCTCGCTCTATATGGGGAAATCACCAGCGTTATAAGGATACTTATTTCTCTGCTTATGACAATATGTACTTTACTGGTGATGGGGCCCTTCGAGATGAGGTTGGCTATTATCGAATAACTGGGCGTGTTGATGATGTAATTATTGTATCAGGTCACAATTTGGGTACAGCGCCTATAGAAGATGCAGTGAACGAACATCAGGCAGTGGCAGAATCTGCGATTGTAGGTTTTCCTCACGATATCAAAGGAAATGCACTGTATGGGTATGTTATTCTCAAAGAAACCGGAGAAACTAGAAATCAAGATAATTTGCGTAAAGAAATTAACCAAATCATTACCGAGCATATTGGGCCAATTGCAAAATTGGATAAAATCCAGTTTACTTCTGGATTGCCGAAGACCCGATCTGGTAAAATTATGCGTCGTATTTTGAGAAAAATAGCAGGAAAAGATACTTCCAATCTTGGAGATACTTCTACCTTACTAAATCCTGAAGTAGTCCAAGAGATTATTGATAATGCATTGTAGATAGAGAAATTTGATATTCCTAGAAATTGGAATTGGAAATACAAAAATAACAATTTATGCAAAAAAAGCTTCTGGAATTTTCCATAGGCTTTTTTTTGGTAATATATAGTTTGTGAAACTATGGAAAGCAAAAACCAAAAATGGACATCTTGAATAGTTAAAAATATAATACGTAATGTTTTTATGTTCTTTTGGTATATAATCTAAAAAATTAGTATTCGTAATTGTTTTTACTTTCTTTTTTATGATGTGAAATTTTGAAAGTAAACACAGTATTAAATTGATATCTTTTGGTTTTGGGTGTGGTTTGTGCAAATTGGAGTTGCCATAAACTTGTTGTAATACGAACTAGAAGGAAGAGGCTTCTAGGGGCATAGAAAAAACAAATACTAAGCTTGTTTTTTGCATAAGGGGTGGAATCGGGAGCTTCTTAAATTCGCTATGGTGGGTAGGGAATGATGGTAGCTCATACAGCCATACAATGCGTCTGAAATATTGTTTTGGAATAACGACTTATTTGTACATAAAATATTTCTAAATTGTAGGAGTAAAAGCATGATCTTTAAACGGTTGATTTTACTTGCCCTATAATAATTTAGCAAATTTTAATTGTTATAAGCTCGCTTTTAGACTAAGAATTGGTTATTTTTAATGCATAAACGCCGATTCGTCGGATTAGCTATAGAACCTATGTATAAAGTGAAAGTTAATGGCACCCATACTTTTGAGGTGCAGCCCCAAGAAGTAGAGGCACTGGATGTAGTGCAACAGAGTGATGGACGAATGCATATAGTGGAAAAAGATGCATCTATAACCGCATCAATCCCAAGAAAAAACGTAGATAGTAAAAAGTACACTGTAGTATTGAATGGAAATTCGTACACAGTTTCTATTGCGGATTCGTTGGATTTACTTATAGAAGACCTTGGTTTTGAATTAGGGGCAAGTAAGCATGTGAATGAGGTAAAGGCGCCGATGCCAGGATTAATATTAGAGATTTCGGTAGTCGTTGGTCAAGAGGTAGCTGAGGATGAAATTTTATTGGTTTTAGAGGCAATGAAAATGGAAAACGTGATTGCTTCGCCTAGAGCTGGTATAATAAAAAGTGTACAGGTAGCTGCAGGGGATGCAGTAGATAAAGGAACTGTTTTAATCGAATTTGAAGCCTAGGATATGAAAAAGATATTGATAGCCAATAGGGGAGAGATTGCCATACGTGTAATGCAATCTGCCAAAAAAATGGGAATAAAAACGGTAGCGATATACTCGGAAGCGGATAGAAATGCGCTACATGTGCGATTTGCTGATGAGGCGGTTTGTATAGGACCACCTCCAAGTAGTGAGAGCTATTTGTTGGGCGATAAGATTATAGAGGTTTGTAAACGTTTGGGTGTGGATGGCATACATCCCGGTTATGGCTTTTTGAGTGAGAATGCTGATTTTGCGGAATTGGCGGAAGCAAATGGCATTACTTTTATAGGTCCAGGCTCCAAGGCCATACAAATAATGGGAAGTAAGTTGGCTGCTAAGGAAGCGGTGAAATCGTATAATATCCCTATGGTTCCCGGAATAGACGAGGCAATAACCGATGTAGATAAAGCCAAAACCATAGCCAAAGAGATTGGTTTTCCGGTACTTATAAAAGCATCTGCTGGTGGTGGCGGAAAGGGAATGCGTGTAGTGGAGAAAATGGAAGATCTGTCTTCTGGTATGGAGCGGGCTATCTCGGAGGCTACTTCTGCTTTTGGAGATGGTTCCGTTTTTATAGAGAAATATGTAACATCGCCACGCCATATCGAGATTCAGATCATGGCCGATACTCACGGCAATATCGTGCATTTGTTCGAGAGAGAATGTTCGGTGCAACGAAGACACCAAAAGGTGGTAGAAGAAGCTCCTTCTTCTGTATTGACTCCCGAACTTCGTGCCAAGATGGGTGCTGCCGCTGTGGATGTAGCACGTTCTTGTGATTATGTAGGTGCTGGTACGGTGGAGTTTTTGCTAGACGGGGATTTAAACTTTTACTTCCTAGAGATGAATACCAGATTGCAGGTAGAGCATCCGGTTTCTGAACTTATATCGGGTCAGGATTTGGTAGAATTGCAAATACGTGTCGCACGTGGAGAAGAGTTGCCCATTTGTCAAGAGGATTTGCGCATAAATGGTCATGCGCTGGAATTGCGGGTATATGCCGAAGATCCATTGAATGATTTTTTGCCTAGTGTAGGGAATCTGGAAGTATATGAATTACCCACTGGTGAGGGGATACGCGTGGATAATGGTTTTGAACAGGGGATGGATATTCCGATTTATTATGATCCTATGCTTTCCAAGCTTATTACCTATGGCGCTACACGAGATGCTGCCATAGAAAAGATGAAGGAAGCTATAGCTAATTATAAGGTTGAAGGGGTAGCTACGACCTTGCCATTTGGAGCATTTGTCTGTAATCATGAGGCATTTATTTCTGGTAATTTTAACACCCATTTTGTAAAAAATTATTACACGGCCGATAAATTGGCTGCACTACAAGAAGAAGAGGCTGCTTTGGCGGCAAAAATTGCTGTAAAACAATATTTAGAAGATAAAAAACAACTGCGTTTACCAAAATAGAACCTATGAACGACAAGATAAAAGGATTGGAAGAAAAGGTAGCACTGGCCAAGTTGGGCGGAGGTGCCAAGCGAATTGAAAGACAACATAACAATAAGAAACTCACTGCTCGAGAGCGCGTAATGTACTTATTGGATGAAGGTTCGTTTGAAGAGATAGGGATATTGGTTACCCACCGTACCAAGGATTTTGGGATGGAAAATCAGAAGATTTATGGCGATGGCGTGGTAACTGGTTATGGTACTGTAAATGGCAGATTGGTATATGTGTTTGCTCAGGATTTTACGGTATTTGGTGGCTCGTTAAGTGAGACACATGCGGAGAAAATCTGTAAAATAATGGATCTGGCTGTAAAAGTTGGAGCGCCAATTATTGGGCTTAATGATTCTGGTGGTGCTCGTATACAGGAGGGCGTACGTTCCTTAGGGGGCTATGCCGATATTTTTTATAGAAATGTGCAATCGAGTGGGGTCATACCGCAGATTTCTGCTATCATGGGACCTTGTGCTGGAGGAGCTGTATATTCACCTGCAATGACCGACTTTACCATTATGGTACAAGATACATCCTATATGTTTGTAACTGGTCCAAATGTGGTAAAAACAGTTACCAATGAAGAGGTAAGCTCAGAAGAACTAGGGGGAGCAAGTACCCATGCAACCAAATCTGGAGTGGCACATATTACTTCTCAAAATGATGTGACGGCATTGGAGGATGTAAAACGTCTATTGAGCTATATGCCACAAAGCAACAAGGAGAAACCTGCTATGTTACCCTATGAAACTGGTTCTGAAACAAGGGAAGTATTAGAGAATATTGTTCCAGAAAACCCCAATAAACCTTATGATATGCATGAGGTTATCGATGGGATAATAGATGCAGATAGTTTTTATGAGATTCATAAAGATTATGCCGAGAATATTATTGTAGGTTTCGCGCGTTTGGGCGGAAGAAGTATAGGTATTGTTGCCAACCAACCGATGTTTTTGGCTGGGGTATTGGATGTGAATAGTTCCAAGAAGGCAGCGCGTTTTGTGCGTTTTTGTGATTGTTTCAATATTCCCTTGTTGGTATTGGAAGATGTACCTGGATTTTTGCCCGGAACAGATCAAGAATGGGATGGTATTATTACCCATGGTGCAAAACTATTGTATGCACTTAGTGAAGCTACCGTGCCAAGAGTTACGGTAATTACTCGCAAGGCATATGGTGGTGCTTATGATGTAATGAATTCTAAGCATATAGGTGCAGACATGAATTTTGCTTGGCCTACTGCGGAAATTGCGGTGATGGGAGCCAAAGGTGCTGCTGAAATTATTTTTAAATCGGAGATTCGCGCTGCAGATGATAAAGAAGCGAAATGGAAAGAAAAAGAAGCAGAATATGCCGAATTGTTTGCCAATCCTTATTCTGCTGCAGAGCGTGGATTTATAGACGAGGTGATCCTTCCGCAAAATACCCGCAGAAAACTACTGAAAGCTTTTGCCATGCTCGAGCATAAAGAAACGAATAGACCAAAACGCAAACATGGAAATATTCCTTTGTAATAAGGTCGGCGTATTCGGATAGTAAAAAAAAAAGGTAACAAGAATTCTCTGATTTTCGTTACCTTTTTTTATTCCTATACGTTTTCAATTTAAAATCATAGCATCTTTTATTTTTGCTAGAATATTCTTTGTTCTAATTTGTGTAATTAAGGGGTAATACCAATTTAAGTTGGTAAAGTCGTTAATATTGACTATCTTTAAGGATGGCAAAACCAAGAGAATTTACAATAAAAGAAAGCGCATCAGAGATAAAATCCTTACGCAAGCAACAGTCTAGTTTTAAGTTTGAAAAACGTTTAATCTGGCTAGAATCTATATTGAGCAATCGTTTTA
>JAOXRU010000412.1 GCA_025800395.1 Flavobacteriaceae bacterium | reverse complement strand
AATTGTTCTAGCACCAATGACAACTAATCTGAGAAAGTATCCGACAAGAGTTTTGGCAAAACACAATGGTAAAAAGGGTATGATAGCAATTGACCAAATTCGAACTGTTGACAAAGCCAGAATCGTTCGAATTTTTAATGGTCTAAGCAAATCTGAAATCAAAAAATGTAAAGAAGTAATCAAAGAAGCTTTTGTCGACTAAGCCTTTCTATTCCAGAAATTTCAAATGGTAAATGGTATTACCATTAACTTCTAGTCGCGCCTATGCGGCATGGGTTTCCTGTATTTATTTGGTTTGTTGGGATATCCAGTGCATTAATTCTTTTTTGTTTACGGCCATCCAAGTAGCTGCTGCGTTCTTTTTTGTGGTAGGATTGTCTTGTGGTTGCAACACCACTAAGCTGGTATTTTGGTTTCCAGCCAGTTGCAATGCTGCCAAAAAACCAAGAATATCGGTAGTATTGCTCTCGTACATGGTATGCAAGTATTTCTTAAATCTGTATTCTATGGCGGGCTCTGCATAAGCCCGTATCGCAAGGTTTTTATAGATCGCTATATTTCGGTTTTCCTTATCGAAATAGCTATAAGCCGAAAACCTATGGTAATTCTCCGGAGCCGTTTCTGGGGTGCCTTTTAAGTGCGTTTCCAACATATAATTCATAAAGCGCGCCTCCCAGAGGTTGTTTCTATTAATACGAAACTCCCGCTGGTGTTGGTGCCATTTACGTGTCCAGTCTAGAGTAAAATTACAAATTACTAGTCCGTGTGTTTGCAGTTTAAATCCTTCTTGGAGCGTATTGGCGTAGTGCAGATATCGCATCGCCCTATGTCCGGTGAGGCTGCCCCCTAGGAAGAACACGTTTTGGTTTGGTAGTTGGTACGTTTCAAAAGCCTGTTGTATACTGTTATGTGCCGCCTGCAAAGAGGCCTTGTTGAAAAAGAAATCGAAAGGAATTTCTGTAGAAACCGACAACACTGCAAAGTTATAGCTTGCCGCCTCTTTATATATTTGTTTCGCGCTTTTGTTTTTGTTGTCGTAGCCCGAATCTTCTAGAAAAATAAGCACTCCTTTTATAGGTGTAGCCTTTGGGAGCTGCAGTGTATAACCGTTCTGAATAAAAGGAAAGAAGTCCTTTGCTCCCTTGCCAATACGAATGCTATCGTTCTTCTTTGGGGCGTAATGTTCTACTGTTTTTTGGGCATATATTCCCTTGTGGGAAAGGCTGCAAACCAAACAAACACTTATCATAAACAAAGCCTTCATCATAGTAATAGGATTTCGCAACAAGGTACAAATTTGTTTTTGTTGATTCCCATTTATACCAGTAATTTCAAATGAGAAATGCTATTCCTAAGCGCTATTGCAAGGTAAATTATACCAAACAAAGCAGCGCAAAAGCAGCTAGTATTTACTTAAAAGCATATTTATGAGTTGCTTAAGAATTTAGGTGTAGCTAAGTTGCCACACCAATAAAGCCCCTCGTATA
>JAOXRU010000362.1 GCA_025800395.1 Flavobacteriaceae bacterium | reverse complement strand
TGACTATAATGGGGTTGCATTTTCATGAGAGTGACTAAAATGGGGTCGCATATTTTCTGGATTTGGGGGTGAGAATATTCTGGCAAGTAGTGAGTTTGAGTATTAAAAAATATAGGACGATTTGCGGTACAAAAAGAGACGTGCGTGTTCTATATTCTTTTTAACAAATGTGTCAATCCATTTTAGAATGAGCTAGTTAAAAGGATTTGTAAGGTAGATGCGTAATTTAATAAACAAAAAGTGACTATGCTGGGATTGCGAAATTTACATTTCCTCAAAAGTGACTAAGATGAGGTCTATAATTGGCCACAAAATAGACTATAATGGGGCAGGGGCTCTGAGAGGCCAGCGGCACATACCCAGCAAAAATTGACCCAAGTAACCCCCCCCGGGACCTCCCATAAGCAGACAGCTATGGGTGGTCCCAAGGATGTCCACTTACAGTTGGTCTTTATATCTTTTTTTATTATATGGCTGATTTGGTCCAGGGTGAAAAGGAACATTCTGATTGGTTGCCTGAGTGGTCCGAATTTTGCTATATGGACCGCTAAGATGGACCGCTCACGAAGTGATTTCACTGATTTGTGTTCTTGAAAAGATGTTCAAAAGGAAACATTTGGAACCTTTTTTACTTGCTGTGTCACCAAATTAAACATTTTGC
>JAOXRU010000392.1 GCA_025800395.1 Flavobacteriaceae bacterium | reverse complement strand
ATACTATAGCAGAAAGAATTGCAGATTTTTTAAAAGATTTCCCTCCATTTAATCAATTGCAAAACGAAGCATTGTTCGAAATATGTACACAAATAGAGGTAATTCATATAGAAAAAGACGAAATTGTTTTTGAAGCTGGCGAAGAATTGCAACAATACTTTTTTGTAGTAAAAGATGGTGCCATTGGAATTGTTGGTGAAGAAAACACCATTCTAGATCATTGCGATGAAGGAGATATTTTTGGCCTTCGGGCATTGCTACGAAATACAGGAAAATATCAGCTTAGCGCCAAGGCATTAGAAGAATCTATTGTATACAAAATAGCAACTCCTTTTTTCGAGAAACACATAGCCACAAACCCTAGGGCAAGCAAATATCTTATGGCAAGTTTTGCCAGCAATACCTTAGCGGTGAACAACGAAAACACGCATGAGTCCATTTTTGCAGATCAGGAGGATACTTTAATAAAAGAAGAGCAGCATGTATCGGAAATGCAAACCATAAACTACTCTAAGAACCCGATACAATGTAGTCCGGACACAAGTATACAAGAAGCAGCACAAATTATGACCAATAAAAGAGTAGGGTCTATTGTTGTGGTAGAAAATAAAATGCCTATTGGAATAATTACCGACAAAGATTTTAGATTTAAAATTGCTACGGGGAAACACCCTATATCTGAACCTGTAACCAAAATTATGTCTTCTCCTGTACTTACTTTTGCATCGGATCTTACCTTGGCAGAAGCACAAATAGCCATGCTAGAAAATAGAATATCGCACTTGTGTATTACCGAAAACGGAAAAGACGATACCCCTTTACTTGGTATACTCTCGGAACACGATATTATTGTAGTTCGCGGAAACAACCCTTCTGCATTAATTAAAGAAATCTATCGTGCCGAAAACAGCGATATGCTAGAATACATAAAGAACAAAGCGCAAGACTTATTGCAGCAATATCTAGGACAAGAGGTACGCATTTCCTTTATTACCAAAATAATGACCACCATAAACGATGCTCTTACTAGAAGAAGTATAGAGTTAAGTTTAGCAGAAATGGAAAGCAAACCCCCTGCTTCTTTTTCTTGGCTGAGTTTAGGAAGTCAAGGACGAAAAGAACAATTACTAAAAACAGATCAGGACAACGCTTTGGTTTTCGACAATGTAGAAGCATCGGAATACGAAGAAGTACAACACTATTTTGTAACTCTAGCCAAGAAAGTAAACAAAAAACTACATAAAATAGGGTTCGAATATTGCCCTGCCGAAATGATGGCATCTAATCCTAAATGGTGCCTATCTGTACAAAATTGGAAAAAACAGTTTCACCATTGGATTAGCGAGCCCACTGAAGATAACATCATGCTCTCTACCATTTTTTTCGATTACAGACCCATTTACGGCAATAGCGATTTGGTTGCGCAAATGACCACCAGTATCTTTAAGAGTATAGACAGTTACGAAATCTTCCTTAATTTTCTAGGTAGAAACGCATTGACTAATCCGCCTCCGCTAAGCTTTTTTAGAACTTTTCTTGTAGAGGCAAGTGGCGAACACAAAGACCAATTTGATCTTAAACTAAGAGCCATGATGCCTATGGTAGATGCCACCAGATTGCTTATACTTGCCGCTAAAATAGCCAGCAACAACAGTACCATAAGCAG
>JAOXRU010000378.1 GCA_025800395.1 Flavobacteriaceae bacterium | reverse complement strand
TCCAGCAATCAGCTGAAAATCGGTATTGATTTGGACGTTTTCAAAGCCCACTTTTATTTTGGTATCCGCCAGATAGGGAACTGTAATAAAGCCCCAACCGGAGTAGGTGCCGTTTTGTCCACGAACTTCTTTTACGGTTACTGGAAAATCTCCAGCAGTAAACACCTCGTTTACACTTAGGTTTTGCAAGGGGTCTCAATTGCTAATTTCGATCTCTGGCAATACCCCACAACTATAATTGCGCACTTCTTCTTTAGAAGGGGTTTGGAAGGTTTGCATATTTGAAAAAACGAAGCCCGCATTTAGGCTACATTCTCCTCCAACTCTAAATTCGTAGGTAGTTTTTGGCTCTAGATTGTATAAGGTAGTTGTATTGTTGTAAGCATAGGAACGAATCCAATCCGCATCGCCATACCCCTTTTTACGGTATTGTATTTCAAAACGATGGTGTTCTAGTCCTTGCCAGCTAATTTCCATACGGGAAGCGTCCAAAGCTTTTGCCAGGGCAAATCGAGGTGGCTTACAATTGTTGGTGTATCGAAACCAGAAGACTTCGCTATACCCATTGTTCTTAAAGACCGATGTTTCGCTAATTCCATCACTCACAATAGCTCTTACCGCCCATACGTATTGCTTCCCTTCCAATAGTGGTGGCTCTCCTGGCCCATACAATAGCGTGGTAGAAAATGTGTTGGTCTGATACACCATAGGACTTATGGCAAATGCGGCTCTGGGATCTATTTGTGAATCCCAAATTTCTTTAATGGTAAATTCGTATTGTACGCCAGTGGCATTGATGTGTCGAGGTGTCCAATTAAACAATATGTTTTGTGGATTTTGCCCAGCAATAAGTTCTTCCTTAGGCGGTGTATTCAGTATGGGGGGATCGTTTAAAATTAGATAAACAGGAATGCAGGATTTGTTGGAGATTTTTTGGTTGGAGAAATAATCGTACACCTCAAAACAAAAGTTATATACCCCATCGGAGAGTGCCTTGCTATACTGAAAAGGTGTAAGTCCTTGTAAGTTTTCAAACTTAAAATAGGGTCTCAGATCTACATTAGATAGTCGGGTATTTACCCCACCATCTAATACGATAGGATTGGCCCCAACAATAAATGGTTTGGAACGTACTGCCAATCCATTTCCTTCCACATAAAAGCGCAATTTAACCTGTCTACCAAATTCGCTTACATCTTTCAACAAAAGGTTTACAAATAGCTTATCGCTAGAGGCAGTATGGTAATCAGATATTTTTAAAGAATAAGGAGGAACCAAATTCATATTCACCTGAACCGGATATAACTGCGCATATCCAAAAAAGCC
>JAOXRU010000377.1 GCA_025800395.1 Flavobacteriaceae bacterium | reverse complement strand
CAAAAAGTGGTGTTTTGTTCAGACGTAATTTTAGGGCTGCGCTTGGCCCATCTGCAGTAAAAAGAAATGATGCCCAAGCACCAATTATCGAAGCTTAGCTTCGGCTACAGCGCGGCTTAATAATATCCTGGAATTCATTACCACAAGATGTCATATCAATAGGGCAATTTAAAGAGGAAATAAACTGACTATTTCGATCATCGGTTTCCCGACAGTCTCAGCATTTTTGAGCTATTTTGAAAAAAATAGCTCTTTAGTCGGACTGAATTTTGGACTGTGTATCTATGTTTCTATGTATGTATGTATGTATGTATGTATCTTTCTATGTATTGGGTTATGTCACACCAATCAGATTGAGGCTACTATACTGCTCTGGAAAGTGATCCACCAATGAAATGGCCCGTTCAAACAGTACTATGATTCCTAAAGGTCAACCAAGGAGACATTGGTTTCGGCCATCTTGAAAACCGTTGCTAGCTGAAAACATTTGGACAATTTCTCGACATTATCCGGCAGAAATCAGTTCTTCACTTTGTGCACTTTTTTTTAACTGCTTATTTTTTTCCAGCGACAGGAAAGCTAGTTCCCTACATGCGCAGGTCTTTTGGGAAGACAACTTGCGATGATGCGGTTTGGT
>JAOXRU010000336.1 GCA_025800395.1 Flavobacteriaceae bacterium | reverse complement strand
CACTAGCACAGGCATAGGTAAATTCTGGGTCTGGCTTTTTAAGATTCTGTCCATATACCTGTATTCCCAAGAGGCATATAAATACAAATACTATTTTTGTTTTACTTCTATTCATAAGTAGGTAGCAATTTAGGCGTACTGCTATGCTGCAATAAATAGAATAAACGGCCGAGGCTATGGTTTCGGTTGAGTGTTATAATAAATTAGTTTAAGTTTTGCAAGTTTTTCTTTTCAACAAATCAGAAAAATTATCCCACGCTTTTCGTAATTTTCTGAAAATATAGTGCTTAACTCAATAACACTTGTTTATTTCTACTGTTATCTAAAGCCAAAACTACAAAAGCACTTGCTTTAAACCGCTTTTTTGTTGTGGTTATCAACAATATTTGTTGTGAAAATCGATTTTATGTGGGTTAATGGTTTTTTTAAAGTGAAAATCTGTAGTTTTTAGCTACATTTGTTCCTATAAATTTGGACTATGACGGAAGCAAACAAATCTTTAAATTTTATCGAACACATTATTGAAGACGATTTAGCGAATACCTACCAAAAAGAATCGCTTCGATTTCGATTTCCTCCAGAACCAAACGGCTATTTACATATTGGTCATGCCGCTTCTATTTGCCTTAATTTTGGGCTAGGAGAAACCTATAATGCGCCCGTGAATTTGCGCTTCGACGACACCAATCCTTCAAAAGAAGAACAGGAATATGTAGATGCTATTAAAAACGATATTAAGTGGCTTGGTTTTCATTGGGATAAAGAGTGTTATTCCTCAGATTATTTTCAGCAATTATACGATTGGGCAATTCTTTTAATAGAAAAGGGATTGGCCTATATAGATCCGCAATCTTCGGAAGAAATGGCTACTCAGAAAGGAACGCCTACGCAAGCCGGAACCAACAGTCCTTACCGAGACAGGCCATTAGAAGAAAATTTAGCCTTATTCGAACAAATGAAAAATGGCGATCTAGAAGAAGGAAGCTGTGTATTGCGCGCCAAAATAGATATGGCAAGTTCTAATATGCTCATGCGTGATCCTATAATTTATCGAATTGTAAAAAAGGCGCATCATCGTACAGGTACCGATTGGTATATTTATCCAATGTACGATTGGTTCTTAGATCAGATTTATACCAAAGGAATGCGCCCTAAACAACGTGAGTTTGCCAGAAGAAACCTTAGCTATACTGTAATGAGTAAAAGAAAGCTCTTGCGCTTAGTAGAAGAGAGGATAGTATCTGGTTGGGACGATCCACGTATGCCTACAATATCTGGACTAAGACGCCGTGGCTATACCCCTGCATCTATTCGCAAGTTTAGCGAAGTAGCTGGTATTTCTAAAAGAGATAATGTTACCGATGTGGCCTTATTAGAGTTTTGTGCTAGGGAAGACCTCAACAAAACTACCAATAGAGTAATGGCGGTGTTAGATCCATTAAAAGTAGTAATCACAAACTATCCAGAAGACAAAGAAGAAATACTTATAGCAGAGAATAATCCAGAAGACCAAAGCGCAGGGAATAGAGAGGTGCCTTTTAGTAGAGAAATCTATATCGAAAAAGAAGATTTTAGAGAAGAAGCCAACAGAAAATACTTCCGATTAAAGCTAGGCAAAGAAGTACGACTAAAAAATGGGTATATCATAAAAGCCGAAAGCTGTGAAAAAGATGAACACGGCAATATTACACAGGTTAATTGTACTTACGACCCTTTAAGTAAAAGTGGAAGTGGTTCACCAGAAAGCCTTAGAAAAGTGAAAGGTACGTTGCATTGGGTGTCTGCCAAACATGCAGTAA
>JAOXRU010000331.1 GCA_025800395.1 Flavobacteriaceae bacterium | reverse complement strand
GTACGCATAGCATAGCGTAAGGCAGTCATCCATGCAATATGGCGATAGGTAAGCCTTTTAACGGCTTTGTCTATTTCTTCTTGTGCTATGTTGCCATTGGCGTATTCGTTACTAAGCATGGCTTGGGTATACATGCCAAAGCTGCGGGAACTATTTACAATGCCTCCCCATATTTTACGTGCTTCCCAAATGCGGCCATACACCGAATTGTTCTGAAAACCAATAACAAAAGAAACCGCTGTACCTATGAGGGCTATTGGTGTCCATGGTATCTGAAACCAGTAGATGTCTAAGAAAAAATATAAGGCAGACCAAAAGCCTATAATGGCCAAAAAAAGAAGTGTTTCGTATCGGGTCCATAGCATTACCCGATCAAATCGATATATCTTTTTGGTATACATGACAGCTTGTTTTTGGTTGGTTTAAGACCGTTGCAAAAGGCTTGCAAAAAGAGTAACTGTCTGAAACAATAGATTTTAAGTACCTGTAATCTCCTTTTCTAAAAAAAACAAATTTTTACAATCAGCAAGGTGCACCGATTTAAATTCTTGTTAGTCGTTAGTCTATTTTTTAAAAACTTGTTGCAACGGTTTTGGTTTGTTGAACAATATAGGACTTTTTTATAGGAAATAGAAAACAAGGGGGATAGCATATCGTAGTTTTGGTATACGATTTGCGAAATAGCCCCCTTTATCCTTATTATTTGTGGTGTCTATTTGCTATTAACAAGGGTTTTTAGTATTTCATATACCATCTGAAAACTCGCCTTGCTTTTTTCTAACTGGTTCATAGATCCCGCGATATACAAATCTAGTTGTGGACAATACCACAAAAAAGAAGCGGTACTTCCCGGATGGCCAATTACTTCTAATTTGTTAGAGTTGTTGTATAAAGTACCTAAATCTACTTTACGCATCCCAAAGCCATAAGCCATTCCGTAGGTTTCGGGTACCCATTGTTGCATTTTTTTTAGGGTACGATTACGTACAATCTTCTTGTGGATTAAGGCATACAAAAACGTCTGCATGTCTTTAGTGGTAGTTACCAATCCACCTCCAGCCCAATCGGCACTTATGCTTGGCAAATCTTGTAAAGGCATATTTCCAGCATAGAATGGAGTTAGCTTAGAATTTCCTCGTATTGGTTTGCTGCGCTGGTGCATATAGCTATGGTGCATGTTTAAAGGATGAAATAGTTGCGATTTGAAAAATGCATCCAGTGTTTGTCCACTAATCTTTTCGATTACCATACCTAGCAAAACATAATTGGTGTCGGAATACCAAAAAGAGGTTCCCGGTATTGCACGGGCTTGGAAATGTTGTTTGTAATAAGATAGGATCTCGGTTGGTGTCCAAAACTTCTTTGGTGCTACCACAATTTGCTCTAGCATATTGGAAGTGTTGTTTGTTGTTTTTCCTGTGAAATAATCCTCCAATCCACTGCGATGTTGTAACAATTGTGCAATGGTAATTTGTTTGCTGTAGTCTACACCATTATAGGTATGAAGTTTAGCTATTGTAGATTCCGATACATGCCGATAGAGCTTATCCGAAAACGATAGTTTTCCTTGTTCGTGCAAAATGGCTATGGCGGTAGCAGTAAATAATTTGGTAATACTTGCGGTATACAACAATGGTTCTTGTGCTGCATTTGCCACCTTAGCTATGCTATCG
>JAOXRU010000330.1 GCA_025800395.1 Flavobacteriaceae bacterium | reverse complement strand
AATTGGACAATCTGCTGCCAGAGACCAATTATTTTTGGCAAGTAATTTCCAAAACCCAATCTGGAACTACCATTACAAGTGAGATATATACTTTTAAAACGGTGGTAAACGACGATTCGGCATTTAGTTTTGCCTTGGTAGGCGACGCACAGTGCAATAGGAAAACGCCCTGGGCATGGAAGGTAATTTCGAATTTGGTGTGGAAAGACCGTCCTAGTTTTGTGGTAAATGCAGGAGATTTAGCCGATTGGGGACCAAACAAGAACGAATGGGTAGAAGAGTTCTTAGCACCAGGACACCAACTAATGTCGCGTATTCCTATGTATTCGGTATTGGGTAATCACGAAGGCGATGCCGATTATTATTATCAGTATATGGCAAATCCAGTACCGGAATACTGGTATACATTTACCTACGGAAATGCACAGTTTTTTATGATCGATACCAATAGAGATGTTTCTGTAGGATCGGACCAGTATAATTGGTTGGCACAAGAGTTGGCAAAATCTACAGCCACATGGAAAATAGCAGTACATCATCATCCGCCATATTCATCGGAAGAAAACGATCATGGCGATAGTTTTAAAGGTGCACAATCTAAATTAGCGAACGATAAAGCCAGAGACTTACCAAAATTATTCGATTTGTACGGTGTAGACTTTAGCCTTTTTGGCCATACCCATGTATACGAACGCACTTGGCCGTTAAAGAACAATAGGATTAACCAACGCAAGGGCACCATTTATATCAACTCGGGCGGTGCTGGAGGTGGTTTGGAAGATTTTATGCCTACGCGTAATTGGTTTAGCATAGAATTAGAAAACAAACACCACTACTGTACTTTTGTTATTTACGATAAAACCCTAATTTTTAAAGCAATAGACAACGATGGAAATATGTTCGATACCTTTCAGATGCATAAAGACCGAGATAGAGATAAGGTAACTGTGGTACAACCACCTGCACCAATAATAAGTTCGGAGGCTACGGTGTTTTATAAAAAAACAGCGTTTCGTATAGCGACTGGTCTTCAGGATCTTCAGGTACATTATACGGTAGATGGTAGCGAGCCTTCACAACAATCGCCAAAATACGAAGGTCCAGTTAGTCTTACAAAAAACACTATGGTAAAAGCTAGAGCTTATTCCAGTAC
>JAOXRU010000322.1 GCA_025800395.1 Flavobacteriaceae bacterium | reverse complement strand
TTGGCATCGTATTTAAACTCTTTTTCACTGGGCGCTTCGAACGTGTTTCTACAATCGCCTATGTAGTTATGGGATGGATTATTGTATTTGCCGTAAAACCCTTGGTAGCCGAATTGTCCTTGCAAGGGCTGTATTGGTTGTTAGCAGGTGGCATTGTTTATACCATAGGAGCCATTTTGTATAGCATACGAAAACTACCATACAACCACGCCATCTTTCACGTATTTGTATTGCTAGGTAGTTTTTGTCATTTTATGGCAGTGTACTATTATGTATAACCAGAGTTCGAAATAAACTATCTTCACAGAAGTCTAAGGGAGTGAGATTTCATCTAAAAAGACACAGGTTTACCCCCAAATTTAAAATTTTTTGGGCGCTCAGTCCTGCCTTTGGGCAGTACTGCGGGCTCTCGGCAGTCGCTTTCTACTTTCGCTTTGGCTACAGTAGAAGAGCTTCAACAAATGCCTCCATCCCTAGCGCAAATCTAGGTAAAAAGAATGCGTGAGGTAATTTTTTTCCCTATGAATTTTTAAAATAGGTATTCAACCAAATTGTACCCAAAACACAAAATAGCATCAATACCTCACAGGTACTTTTATCACCTTCCCGGGCATGTCCTCGTTATTAAGGAGGGTAACAGATATACTATCGTTTTTGGTGAGACGTTCCAAAAAACCAGGGTGTTTTTTCTTAAATTGTGCTATAGTGCCAATGTGGAGGGTGTCTTGGTTTTTGGATTTAAATTCCTCTAAATAAACATCTAGTTCTTCGGAAGGGAAATCTATTAAACTATGCCTAGTAAGAAAGCGATAGTTAATCGATTGCATAGGCCCGATGGCTCTAACTTTGCCTAAGCGGACTAATTTCTCTTTCTCCCGTAATTCAAAACTGATGGAGTAAATA
>JAOXRU010000308.1 GCA_025800395.1 Flavobacteriaceae bacterium | reverse complement strand
TAATAGTTGTTTAATGATTGGCTGTCCGCTAAAATTTGTACTTTTATTCATATCTCGTTTTGTGGAAAATTCAAGATATAAATAAGCGGGAAATCCTAAAAGGGAAATCCCGCTTTAAAAAAGTTTATCGGACACTAATGTTTAAATATAAATATTTTCTTACAAATCTACAAAGCTTTCAGGTTTTTAATCGTCTTAAACGCTACATCCACTTGTTCATCGTTAACTAGAATAGTAAACTCGTTAGTTGTAGAAATTACCTCATACAGTATAATGCCTTCCCAAGCTAAGCGCTGAAAAATAAAATAATAAATCCCAGGTACAGAAACATTTTCTTCTGGTAATTTTACCGTAATAGAAGAAAGATCTTCTACTTTTTGGGTACAGCGTTCTTCCCTAAAAATGGCATCTACCACAGGATTCATGAGATGTGAAACCACAATATTGGTTTCGTTCACCCCACGAGATGAAGTGTAAAAAACCTCTTTATGCTTCTGAATTTCTTCCAGTAATTTTGCTTGTTTGCTTAATATACTGCCAGATAATAAAAAAGTATAATCGGTAAGTGAAGATCGAACAGTAATTTCCCCTATATTCTTAAGTACTTTTACAATTTTGTGCGTAGCTCGAAATTCCAAATCTGCAGAAAGCCTTTTAAGCGCCATTACTACTGCCCCAGAACGAACCTCTCTCCCACTACTTTCTTCGATCTCGTCTATAATAATGCGCGACAAAGAAGTCAAATTTATAATGCCATCTGCCAAAGCCGACTGCAAAAAAGGTTTTCTTTTGATGTAATCTTCTACTATAGAGGAGATCGTTTTCATGTATTTACTTTTAAAGTTCCCAAATTATACCATCTAAAGTTACTGGTATTATGTTTATGCAAAAATACACAAAATGTTTCAAATAAAACAATAAGTTTAAAAATGATAAAATGCGTTTGGTATATGTTCCAGACTAAAATGATCAAAATCTCGAATGACCACTATAAGGTCAAAGCGAATCTCATTGTTCATATTTCGCTGTTCTACATACGCATTAATTGCCTGACTGAGCAGTTGGATTTTCTTTTTACGCACGCTTTCGTGCGGCATCACTACCGTATCTATGCGGCGCGTTTTTACTTCGACTACCACCAGTAATTCTTCTTTAAGGGCAATGACGTCTATTTCTGCTTTGAGATAACGATAATTTCGAGCTAAGATTTGATAGCCTTTATCTTGCAAATAGCGCACCGCCAATTCTTCTCCATAAGCACCAAATTCATTATGTTTTGCCAATATGTAATCTTTTTCTTATAAATTTAAGAAAAAGAAATTGATACTGCTACATAAAACGAAGTTTTCCACCCTCTTTCTTTACTTTCATCTGAATTTCTTTACCCAACCATAGCGCTCTATTGTCGTCTTCGTGTCCGGCTGGGAAATCAAAAAGAACTGGAAAATCATAATCTGCCGCAATGGACAATATAATTTCTTCTATCGTTTGACCAAACGGAGTTGTATTCTTTTTAACCTTAGAAATATCCCCCACCACAATTCCTTTCAAATCTTCAAAATACCCAGCTCTCTTTAAACTCCAAAGCATCCGATCTATATGATACGCATATTCCCCAATTTCTTCAATAAACAATATTTTTCCTTTGGTATCTATACTAGAGTTAGAAGCCAACATAGTGTGAATAAGGGTAAGATTTCCGCCTACCAACTGCCCAGTTGTATTTCCTTCCTTATTATTATTGTTTGCCGGAGTTTTATACGCCAATTCCCCTCCAAAAATGGTGGTTTTAAAACTTTCTATCGATGCATTTATTTTTTCTATTTTCCCAGCCCAACTCGTACACATCACCGCGTGTATACTTGCTATTTTTAAGTTATTTAATTGGTTGTGCAGTGCAGTAATATCCGAATAGCCAATGAGCCATTTTGGATTGGCTTCCATCTTGCTGTAGTCCACTCTGTCCAAAACTCTCACCGTTCCATAACCACCACGAGCGCACCAAATTGCTTTGATATGTGGTGCATCCATGGCCCATTGCAAATCTTCTGCTCGTTGGGTATCGGTACCTGCAAAATGACCATTTTGCGCATACACATATTTTCCCATTTCAACCTCCAGCCCCCAAGATTTGATATGTGCAATAGCCGAATCAATTATCGGCTTCTTGTGGGCTTTCAATATACCAGAAGGGGCAATAATGGCTACCGTATCTCCTGCTTTTAAATAAGGTGGTATCTTCATTTCGCTCTTTTTAGACACAATATAGGTCGTATTATTGGTGTTGGGTTGTGCACATCCAAGTAATGGCAACAACAATAATAAGCTGGTAAGATATTTAATCAATTTCATTTTACTAGATTTCGTATAAAAATAACCAAAAGAATGAAACCAAGAAAAATTGAAGGCTGGAAAAGACACCATAACGCAAAATCATTTACTACTCACTAGATAAAACTAAGGGCGATCAAATATATTAAAACCTTATTGTCAGATTTTTATATTAGATTCTGTTCTATTAAAAGAACCTTTTTTTGTGAACCAAGAAACCAGCAAAACACAGGAAAACAGCAAATTTTAGCCATTTTTTAATAACAAGATGAGGATATTCCGTCAAGAAACAGGATTTGTTGTTACTGGCGACAATTGTTCCAAGCGCTGGTACAATTGGTCTACATTCGAGATCTGTGTAAGTACCAACAATAGTCGTAAGCCCTTTCGAGTTTCTTTCTCCTTTAGCGTAGCTATCTTCGGTTGTTTTTGCACAGTCATTAAAATATTGGTAAAAGCAGCACTCTGATAAAACGCACTCTGCTGATCTGCTACAAAATACCCTATACATTTTCCGTTTTTCACTACGATACGTTCCAAGCCCATTTTGGCAGCCATCCATTTTATTTCTACACTTTTCAACAAATCTGCTGCTTGTGTTGGCAAAGGCCCAAATCTATCTTTTATCCTGCCTTTATAGGCTTCTAAAGCTTCCAAATCTTTTAGCTCACTGAGTTCGTTATATAAGTTCAGACGCTCGGCTATATTATTGATATAATCATCGGGATAGAGCAATTCAAAATCCGAATCGATCTGGGTGTCTTTTACAAAAACTTTTACATCTTCCTTGGGTTGTTCGTATAGATCCGAAAACTCGTTTTCTTTGAGTTCTGCTATAGCTTCTTTCAAAATTTTCTGGTAGGTTTCGAAACCAATATCGTTTATAAAACCACTTTGTTCTCCACCAAGGATATCTCCTGCACCACGTATTTCCAGATCTTTCATAGCAATATTAAAACCACTTCCCAACTCGGTATACTGCTCCAAAGCGCTTATTCTCTTACGTGCATCTGGCGTCATAGTCGAATATGGTGGCGTGATAAAAAAGCAAAAGGCTTTTTTGTTGCCTCGCCCTACTCTACCTCGCATTTGGTGTAAGTCGCTCAATCCAAAATTATTGGCATTGTTAATAAAAATAGTGTTGGCATTTGGCACATCCAAACCATTTTCCACTATGGTGGTGGCTACTAGTATATCATACTCCCCATTCATAAAAGAAAAAATACGTTCTTCGAGTTGCTTTCCTTCCATTTGTCCGTGACCTATTCCTATTTTGGCATCGGGCACCAATCGTTGTAGCATGCCAGCTACCTCTCGTATATTCTCAATGCGGTTGTGGATAAAAAACACCTGCCCCCCTCTTTGCATTTCGTAAATAACAGCATCGCGAATAATTTCTTCATTAAAACGCACTACCCTACTTTCTATCGGATAACGGTTTGGCGGGGCGGTATTGATGGTAGATAAATCTCTAGCTGCCATAAGACTAAACTGCAAAGTACGTGGTATAGGTGTTGCCGTTAGGGTAAGTACGTCCACATTCTCTTTAATGGTTTTTAGTTTTTCTTTAACCGCAACGCCAAACTTTTGTTCCTCGTCTATTATAAGTAACCCAAGATCTTTAAACCGAATCTTTTTGTTGGTTAGCTGATGGGTTCCTATGACAATATCGATCTGCCCATTGGCCAAATCTTCGTATATCAGACGTTTTTCTTTTGCAGTTCGAAACCGATTCACATAATCTACCCTTACTGGAAAGTTCTTCATGCGTTTACTAAGTGTTTTGTAATGCTGAAAAGCCAATATGGTAGTAGGCACCAAAATAACCACTTGTTTGCCATTATCTACAGCCTTAAAAGCAGCACGTATTGCAACTTCGGTTTTTCCAAAGCCAACATCTCCACACACCAGTCTATCCATAGGGCGTTCGCTCTCCATATCGGCTTTTACTTCCTGTGTTGCTTTGCTCTGGTCTGGGGTATCTTCGTACAAGAAAGAGGCTTCCAACTCGTGTTGTAAATAACTATCTGGCCCGTATTGGTGGCCTCTTTTCATTCTACGCTTGGCATAGAGTTCGATAAGACTAAATGCAATCTGCTTAACACGGGATTTGGTTTTCTGTTTGAGTTTTTTCCAAGCATTGCTACCCAACTTATACAATTTAGGCACCTTGCCATCTTTACCCGTGTACTTGCTAATTTTGTGCAACGAATGAATACTTACATACAAAATATCCCGATCGCCATACACCAATTTAATCGCCTCTTGTTTATTCCCCTCCACGTCTATTTTTTGAAGTCCTCCGTATTTACCTATGCCGTGATCGATATGGGTAACATAATCTCCAATTTCTAAATTGTTTAGTTGCTTTAGGGTTATGGCTTGTTTCTTTGCATAGCCATTTCGAAGATTAAACTTGTGATAACGCTCAAATATCTGATGGTCTGTATAAAAAAGGATTTTTAAATCTTCGTCTATAAAACCGTGATAAAAAGATTGTTCCAAAGCCTGATAATGCACTTCCGCATCCATTTCTTCAAAAATATCGGTAAACCGGTGCACCTGCTCTGCCGTAGCACATCCAATGTAGTTGGTAAATCCTAAATTGTGATGTTTTTGAAAATCGGCCACTAGCAAATCAAATTTCTGATGAAAAGCTGGTTGCGGTTTTGTCTGAAAAACCACCTGTTGGCTAGTATCTTCTCTAGTTTGTAAATGTAACCTACGAAAACGCAACAAATCTTTAGCAATATAATTTGCATTACAAAAAAGTGCTTCTGGTTTACTTTGTTGTACTGTATTTGATTGGTTTTCAAATGCCGTTTCTGCCTTAGCATATAATGTATTTAAAGCATCTTGCAGAAAATCCTGATTTTTTAAAACCACCACCGTTTTCTTAGACATGTATTCTAAGAAACTAATATGATGCTCTAAATGTTCCTTATCCGCTACATTTGGAATAATCGTTATTTTTTTTAGTTGTTGTTCCGAAAGTTGACTTTCCACATCGAAGGTTCGAATGCTATCTACCTCATCGCCAAAAAATTCAATTCTATAGGGTTCATCATGAGAAAAAGAAAACACATCTACAATACCACCGCGAACCGAAAATTCTCCAGGTTCGGTTACAAAATCTACTCTATTAAACTGGTATTCGAACAGCACTTCATTTAAGAAATCTATAGACAACTGATCGCCAACTGCCAGTTTCTGGGTGTTTTTTTCTAATTCTTTTCGGGTAACCACCTTTTCAAATAAGGCTTCAGAATAACTCACAATTAATGCTGGCTTTTTTTGTGAATTAATTCTATTGAGCACCTCTGCCCTTAACAGCACATTGGCATTACTTGTGTGCTCCATTTCATAGGGCCTACGATAACTTCCAGGATAAAACAACACCCGTTCTTTATCTAGAAGTTGTTCCAAATCGTTGAGATAGTAAGCAGCCTCCTCCTTTTCATCAAAGACCAAAAGCATGGGAGCATCTAATTGTTTAAAACAAGCTGCAATCACCATAGATGTAGCAGTTCCCACCAGTCCCTGTAGATGAATATTGGCTGTTTCATTATCATTTAAAGAAGATACTATTTTCCCTACTTGCCCCGATTCTAAATAATGTGACAACACCTTATTTTCTGCACTGCTTGTTCCCATGGGGGCAAAAATATTAAGTTTTCTCTACATAAAGTAAAGACCAACCCAAAATAAACAGAAATTTAAAGATCAAAAAGGACACCTAATACCGTTATCCATGCTCTACGTTTGTAGAATAAAAAATTTATTTCTACATTTGTAGAGCAATAAGCTAAAAGAATGAAAAACCTAAGTACTGCCGAAGAACAATTGATGCGCTATTTGTGGAAGCTCAAAAAAGCGTTTATGAAGGATTTACTAGAACAATATCCCGAACCAAAACCAGCCACCACCACTTTAGCCACATTAATTAAGCGTATGATTGCCAAGGAATTTGTGGCTTACCATCAGATTGGAAAGGCGAGGGAATATTATCCGCTTGTTAGTCAGAAAAACTACTCCTCACGCAAACTTAAAGGCTTTATGAAACATTATTTTAGGGATTCGCCCAGTGAATTGCTATCGTTTTTTACAGAAGAAGAAGCCCTATCGCAGGAGGAATTAAAGGATTTGCAACAGCTGATAAACGAAAAACTAAAAAACAAAAAATAATGGAAATCTATCTCTTAAAAAGTACGGGCTGTCTCTTGCTATTCCAACTGTTTTATTTGTTGGCTTTGGAAGAAGAACAAAACCATGTATTTAAAAGATGGTATTTACTGCTCAGTGGCTTGTTGTCGCTTTGTATTCCATTATTCACCTTTACAAAAATAGAATATGTTTTAGCCGAGGCGATACCGCAAAAACCATTGGTAGTTTTAGAAAACGAATTAGTACCAGAAGCGGTATCTGATGGGCCTTTAAACCTAGGAGCCATTCTCTGGATTTTCTATGGCATTGGTGTAGCCTTTAGTGGATGGCGTTTGGGAAAACAACTATGGACCTTGCGATATACCATAAAGCATAACGCCAAAGAATTTTTGCCCCGAAGTATACGGGTATTATTAGAAAAAGATATTTCGCCTAGTTCCTTTTTGCGCTATCTGTTCGTCTCCAAAAAGGCCTATCAATCGGCAAGTATTTCTAAGGAAATACTGCTACATGAAGAAGCACATATTCAACAAAAACACAGTTGGGATATTTTGGCAATAGCTATTCTAAAAATAGTGTTTTGGTTTAATCCTTTATGGTATTGGCTACAAAAAACTATAAAAAGAAATCACGAGTATTTGGCAGATAAAGCGGTGTTGGAACAAACACAGAATCCGCAGGCATACGCCATGTTACTCTTACAACATACTGCCGCTAATCATCAGAGCGAATTGTGCAGTAATTTTCATTATTCATTAATCAAAAAACGAATTGTTATGATGCATTCCAAAAACCGCATCTGGATCCGCAGATGCAAAACATTTTTAGTAGTCCCTTTAACATTGACTTGTGTATGGCTATTTTCCAATGAGGTAGTGGCGCAAAAAGTACAACCACAGAACCCTGCTACAAAAAAGACCCATGGACCAAATGCCATATCGGAGGTAGAAGAAGCTTTTTTATTTCAAAATGTAAAAGTAAAAGTCACCAATCCAGATGGTACAAAAACCACCTATACCTACCCAAACATCCCCGAAAGCGCTAAAAAGTTATGGTTGCAATCGAATTTAAAACCCACAAAAGAAAACAAACCAACAGCTAAATTGCTTCAAACATGGCGAAATACGAAGGTTTATGGCTTATGGATAGATGGCACAAGAATCGACAATGCTAAACTGATAAACTACCAGGCGTCGGACTTCGGAAAGTACACTAGCAGCCCACTTCTAAAAAACGCAAAAGATTATGGCCTTTATCAATACCAAATAGATTTGTATACCCATGCCTATCAGCAAATACAAAAAGAAAAACAAGCACAAGCATATGAAGCTTTCAAAAAGCAATACCAACAAAAAGGTGTTAGTAGGGATGAAATGAAGGAGTACACCGGTTTTGTTAATGCTTTTTACAAAAAATTAGAAAAGGAGCGTACAATAAAAACCAAAGATTTTGAACGCATGACCTATATCTACAACCGTATGAGCGACAAGCAAAAAGCCTCTGTGAAGAAAATGCCGCCTCCACCGCCACCCTCGCCTAAAGGCATAGAAATGGAGTTTGAAAAAAATAACATCTATCCCAAACAAGCCAAAATCAAACATGCTGTGCGGGAGGAATTAGAAGAAGCAAATAAATTAAAATTAACGTATACGGAAGCATCCAAAAATCGGCAGACCTTTATTAAGCATGAAGGAGAAGGAGAAGTAGTAGAAGTTTCCGATATTAGGGAAGTACCAGACGCCATAGAAATAGAGACCTTAGAGGTAATGAAAACCAAAAACGGATTGGTTACCATTATAAGAGGGAATGCCTTATACCAAAGAAAAAAGCAGTTTTACAATAGATTTGGCACCGAAATAAGAGACCATTCTAGCATAATGGTTTGGAGCGCTACACAAAAAGGATACACCTTTCTAAGAAAAGGATCTAAGTCCAGATGGAGAGCCAAAGTTTCTTATAGACTAAAAAATGCAGATCAATTTAGAATAGACAAAAAAGGAAAAGTTTTTTGGCAAACAACACATGCAAAAGGAGACAATCCGCCACCGCCACCGCCAAAAAAGAATTAATACCATTTGTTGTTTGATATTTCTGAATTAGAAAAGCAAAAAGGGCGATTTACTGTAATAATTTCAAATGGTACCAAGCCCAACATCTTAAAAAGCACCTTATCCGAGGTGTTTTTTTGTAAAAAAACTTGTTATTGGTAAGATATTTCTTATATTTATAAAGAATATAATGTTATTATGCAATAAAAAAACTAAGAAAACGAGTCATGAATAATTTATCTATTTATTCTGGAGCTGAAAATCGGCAATTACAACTATTAAGAGAAAACTATCGCCTTGCAGTACAACGCATAAATTTCGATAGTAATTTAGATGCTTCGGAAAAAAAGGAAGCTTTGCTTAAGCTTAAAAACTCTTTAAAACGGGAAGAAAAAAATCTAAGAAGCAGCAATTTTTAGATCGCATTAAAGGTCTCTTTTGTTTGGTATGATTACGACCTTTGGTGTTCCCATTACTTTAGGTGGAAAACCAGTTCTAAAATTGTTTGTAAAGAACGAGATTGCTGTAGCAAAAATGGAATGAGCCAAGATGGTTGTAAAAGTATTATTACATAGTTATTCTTTATATAACCATGTTGGCACACATAAGACTAAAATCGTAAAATGAAAATACAAATAGCAATAATTACGATATTTTTATCTTCAAATTCGTTTTGTCAAGACTTGAAAACAATAGTTCCCGTCGAAGGAGAAACATTTGACTTTGGAATTAAAGTACAAAATGACTGGAAAAAAAGAGGCCAATTATTAGAAGATTTAGCAAATAAAAAAAAGAATTGGGGCGATTTAACTGAAGAAGAAAAACGACTTTTTGAAAAGTATGACCAAACGTATAAAAGTATGTGGGATGTAGAAGGCGGTGGATGTAGTTGGTATTGTGGTGCTGGAGAATATACTGTAACTACTTCATCTGAATTATCTTCTAACGGCAAAATAGATTACAAAGGCGGAAATTTAACTGATTTTAGTTATCGAACTGCTTGGGTAGAAGGAAAAAAAGGGTATGGAATTGGAGAATATATCAAATTTAGTTTTGCACCAAATCACCCTAGAGTTACAACAATAATCTTTGCAAACGGTTATGTAAAGAGCAAAAAAGCTTGGAAAGACAATTCAAGAGCGCATAAATTAAAAATGTATATAAACAACCAACCTTATGCTATAATCGAGTTAAAAGATATTTACTCAAAACAATTAGTTGAACTTGATAAACCATTAGGAAATTCATACAAAAATAATTTTGACAAACTAAAAGAGAAAGATAATTGGACAATAAGATTTGAAATTCTATCTGTTTACAAAGGAAATAAATATGACGACACTGCTATTTCAGAAATTTACTTCGATGGTTTGGATGTTCACTGCTTAGCAAAAGGAACATTAATAACTATGAGAGATAACACCCAAAAAGCAATAGAAGATTTAATAGTTGGAGACGAAATACTTTCTTTTAACAGAAAATCTGGTAAATATGAAAGTTCAGTAATTAAAGAATTAGCGAGTCAAATTCATAAAAATCTTATAAGTATCGAGTTCTCAAATGGAATGCAAATCACTTGCACAAAGGACCATCCATTCTTAACCAACAATCTTAATTGGACATCACTACATCCTGAAAAAACAGAAAAAGACTATGAAACAGATAATGTATTTAAACTTAAAGTAGGAACTAAAATTAAAAATCGGGAGAGCGAATTAGAAGTTATTAAAATTGACGAAATAGAAGGAGAACAACTTACTTATACTATTGTTGATTTAAGCAAGAACAAGACATTTATTGCAAACGGAATAATTACAGGGATTGAAAAATTACGTGTGCCAGCATGGTATAAAAATAATAGCGGTTTAATCACCAAAACGAAATAAAATCTATAAATCAAACAACAGTAGCGGTGTAAAGCAACCCCTTCTATCCTAAAAAGTGTTGTGCAACCTATACTTTAAAAACAAAGACAATAAACACACCCCAAACCAAACTATGAAAATAGAACACAAAGTACCAATAGGGTTTCCTTTTCATCCGAAACTTCCATTAAGTACATCGGAAACAGATCTGAGCGCAGTTCAAAAACGGGTATACGGCGAAGAAACCACCTATATCGGGCAATCGTATCGAGAAAAAGTACAATACAAAATAGAAGTGGCCTATCTGCATCAAAATGCTGCCGAACAGAACTGGAAAGTTATTCTTCGAAAAAAAGACTGCTATATAAACAATAAAAGACCTTTAGCACCACTAGACCGCCTCAATATAAGTTTTGTAGAAGAAGTTTTATACCCAATACAATTATTGGTACACAACAATGGACATGCGATAAAAATTTGTGATTTAGAAACCCTACAAGAACGGTTACAAAAATTTGAAAGGGCTTCCAAAAAACGCTTTAAAGGCGTCATTATAGACCACTTTTTTGAACAATTAAGAACGAGTTTATCTTCTGAAAAAGGCTTGCTTGCACGCATGAAAAAAGATTGGTTTTGGAGCTATTATTTTATGCCTATTTACCAACCATACGGCGTTTCTGAATCGAGAAAGTTTCATTTTTCTTATCCCGCTAAAAATGCTTTTGACCAATGTAACAGACATGAGGGCATCGCTAATTTGCAAACCAATATCGTTCTAGGGCACTACATCCAAGTAGAATCTGAAGCCAATTGGGAAATAGAGTCGGAAAAAAGTAAAATTACCAGCACCCATCTTTATGATAAAGATGATTTTAGGATAGCCGAAATACATGCAACAGCGAATTTCTGGACCGAGGCTGAGCTTACAAAATCTGTAGAAACTAAAATAATGCATCTTACCAAATACGATGCAGCCCTTTCTAAATCTCCAAGTTTTTGGGAACACCTTTTTGGTCCATCATCTGAATAATACCATATTCACGAGTATTTATGGGAAATCCCCCAATGTGGGGGCATATTGCTATACGCCCCTACAGGAAAATGCCCTAATGTGGAAATGTGGAAAATGCCAATTATCACCGATCCCATTTTTACACCAGAAAGGTATGCCTTTCTGGTGTTGGTTGTTAATAGATTTTGTAAAACTGCAACAGTTCTTATAATACGTTCTTCACGAATAATGCACCATGTAGGGGCGTATAGCAATACGCCCTTTCGTGCCCCCGAAACGAATATATGACACATAAAACATACGCCCATTGGTGCCACGGAAACGAATGTAGGGGCGTATAGCAATACGCCCTCAGCCCAAACCAAAGTCCCCCAGCCCGATATAGATACCGCATTTTATTTGGTATATCATTTGACGTGCGTTGGATATACCTCAATCTTGCACCATACAGGATGAAATTTGTTTTTTTCGCAAAAGATACCTGGTATTTTTTGTTCTGAAATAGAAA
>JAOXRU010000302.1 GCA_025800395.1 Flavobacteriaceae bacterium | reverse complement strand
AATACTCCTTATCGTTAACCAAAGTGGAATTAAATTTCCAAAAACTTGGTCCTCTTTTACTATCATCTACGCCATTAAAAGACAGGGTTATTGCAGAATGATCTGATTTAGGGGAAGGTATTATGTCTGCTGCTTCGACGTCTTCTTGTAGAGTATCGCAAATCAACCAAAAGTCCAACCGTCTTTGGATAATTGGAGATTTCTGGCGCCATGTAAAACGCATATCTGTCGGATTCCTAATGCGCCAAATATCAACTAAATCCTGGTCCAAACAGATATCTTCTAAATATTTGACTGAATCCTTTTTTTCTTTACACCACCACTACCATCTATATCTTGGTCAAAAATAACATTGAAATCTCCACCTACAACAATGGAGTAATCCGCGAGTGCGCATGATTTTATCTCTTCAGCGATGGTCTTAAAAAATTCGCGTTGCTCTGCACATTTATTTGGCGCATGAATATTGATAAACAAAAAAGGAGTTTCTGGTATTATAGCCGCTAGTAGAATGAAGCGGCCAGAGTT
>JAOXRU010000295.1 GCA_025800395.1 Flavobacteriaceae bacterium | reverse complement strand
TATTCTGTGTATCGTACACACATAGTTTACTTCGATTAAAAATATAAATATAATGTTTGTTTACCGCCAAAGCAGGATTCTTCATGGGCTGAAACAATTCTCCTACCTGTTCCCAAGTACCCTTCACTACGTTGTACAATTCTATATGGGTAAGTATTTTATCACTTGCCCCACCAATTAAATAAATTTCGTTTCCTACTGCTAGCGCATTGGTTTCTTTCGCTTTAGGCATATTAGGTAACGCATACCAAAGGCCAGAAGTGGCATTAAACACCATTGCCTTATTGGTATAGATTTTTTTTCCTCTATCCGTTACTTTTATGGCACCTCCAAAAACAAACAAATTATCGCCTATACCTACTGCACCAAAATTGGCCGCCTGATGCGGATTCATATCATCTGTATATACTTTATTGTTCTGTAAATCGAATACCTCTATCTTCTCGTCTAAATATTCAAACGCCCTATTGATAGCCAATCTCTTACCTCCTAGAATATACACCTTACCTTGTAGGTTTACTGCCTTATGATTGGCTTTTTTACGCCATTCTCTATCGGAAACCCTCCAGCTATTGGTGGCTATATCATAAATCTGTAACTTTCCACTATAACCTTGCCAATTACTTAGTTTCATTAATTCTGTGGCATAATTAGTATTCTCGGCACCTTTTTCATTTACCTCCTGAAAAGCAAGAAGGGCAAGATCTCTTTCCCGTTGCTCATTACCACCAAAGACATATATTTTTCCATCGACCATTACAGATGCACTACTAAAAATGCCTCTCTTCATAGATTTTTTTCTGGTAAAAGGCACTCTTTCCTTCCAGTTTCTTTTGGAAGTAATGGTTACTTCCTCTAGGTTTTCTGTTTTCTTAGTAAGGAATACACGAAACTGTAATTTTTCCAATTCGTTATAACTCAGTTTCCTACTCCAATACCCTACACTAGAGAACCATATTT
>JAOXRU010000258.1 GCA_025800395.1 Flavobacteriaceae bacterium | reverse complement strand
TTACTTTAGGATCAGCATACCGTTTGGCCAAATTTAACATAGACGAAAATCAGAAAGATGGTTTTATTGGTTTGCCAACGCCGGCTAATACTGCTTGGATATTATCTTTACCGCTCATTTTGGCCACTACAGACATGATATGGTTACAAAATTTATTAACAAACCAATGGTTTTTAATAGGGTGTAGTGTGTTAAGTGCGTATTTAATGAATGCTAATATTCCATTATTTGCGTTAAAATTTAAGCAATTGGGGTGGGGCAAAAATAAAGGTAGATACCTTTTTATTTTTGGGTCATTGGTGCTAATTGCTGCTTTACAATTTGTTGCAATACCTATAATTATTTTGGGGTATGTACTACTGTCTTTGGTGGCAAGAGACAAATTTTAGAAATCGAGTTTCTTTTTTCGGAGTTCGAAATTTTGCCCTAGATAAACCTTTCGTACCATTTCATCTGCCGCTAATTCTTCTGGTATACCAGATTTTAGAATCCCACCTTCGAACATGAGATAAGAGCGCTCTGTAATTGCTAAAGTTTCTTGTACGTTGTGGTCGGTTATAAGTAT
>JAOXRU010000237.1 GCA_025800395.1 Flavobacteriaceae bacterium | reverse complement strand
ATAGAAAAAGGAATACAAACTCCTTTATTACAAAGAGCAACGGCTACTAACAATTATATTCGTTTTGAAATAGATAGCACCATAGAAGAAACCGAAGCATATCGGTTACAAGTAACACCACAAGGTGTTCTTATAACCGCCAAGGAGGCGCAAGGTGCTTTTTATGGCATACAGTCGCTCCTACAGCTATTTCCAGTAAGTTTCGAAAACCAAACGTACCCCAATAATCGTGTTGCTATTCGTTGTTTAACTATTAAAGATGCCCCAAAATACGCCTATCGTGGGTTGCATTTAGATGTAGGTAGACATTTCTTTTCTGTAAATTTTATTAAAAAATATATCGATTTATTAGCACGTCTTAAGCTAAATAAATTTCATTGGCATCTTACCGAAGATCAGGGTTGGCGAATAGAAATAAAGAAGTATCCGAAACTTACCACTATTGGGGCGTTTAGAAAAGAGACCCTTCTTGGGCATGCAAGAGAGAAACCCCACCAATTCGATGGGAAACCCTACGGCGGATTTTATACCCAAGAGGAAGTAAAAGAAATTGTGGCTTATGCCAAGCAACGTTTTGTTACGGTAATCCCAGAAATAGAGCTACCCGGACATAGCAGTGCTGCCATTGCTGCCTACCCAGAGTTGGGATGTGGGCTTCGAGAGGTGGAAGTAGCTACCAAATGGGGTATCTTCGACGATATTTATTGCACCAAAGAAAGCACTTTTAGCTTTTTAGAAGATGTATTAGACGAAGTAA
>JAOXRU010000236.1 GCA_025800395.1 Flavobacteriaceae bacterium | reverse complement strand
ATTCGTCGGATAATAAATCGTCTTTTCTCATTGTGTGTAAAAATTTAAAGTTAAACAAAAAATATCGGGGGTCATGACCCCCGATATTTTTTAACTTACACACTTAATGCGATAGTCCTGGAAAACCAACCAAAATAGACTACAAAACATTTCCTATACATATAACATCCGTGGCTGGCTCACAGGCATAAATGATGTAAACCAAAACCCAAATTCCAATAAATTGTTTAACTTTAGCATTGGTTATAACAGTGGTACCAATCCGCTTTACAATGGAAACATTAGTGAAACCAAATGGCGCACTGCCAATAGCGACAGTTCTTTGAAAAGCTATGCTTATAGTTATGACCCACTCAATAGAATCTCCAGTGCTATCGGGGGTTCCACCAGTAATTATGACCTGTCCAGTATTGCCTATGACAAGAACGGAAATATTACCAGTATTGTAAGGCGTGGGCATACCAATAGCGGGGCTACCAGTTTTGGGGTAATGGACAACCTTGTCTATACCTATGACAGCGGAAACAAGCTGTTGAAGATAGTGGACAATGGCAATAATACCTATGGCTTTAGGGACGGCACCAATACGGGCAATGACTTTAGTTTTGATGCCAACGGAAACCAAACGCAGGACTTGAACAAAGATGTTACCAGTGTCGAGTACAACCACCTGAACATGCCGACCAAGATTACGGTAACGGGAGCAAACGCAGGAGTGCTGGACTATAAGTATTCCGCGAATGGTACGAAGCTGCGTAAGATAAAGACACAGGGCGGTGTTACCACCACGACGGATTACGCAAAAGGGTTCGTTTACGAGAACAATGTCCTGAAACAGTTTGGTCATCCCGAGGGTTATGTTGAGCCTGATGGGAGCGGTTACCAATACGTTTACAGGTTGACCGATATATGGGGCAATACAAGAATCACGTTTGCTGATGACAACAACAATGGTAGCGTGAACAGTTCCGAGATAAGAAAGGAGCGGAATTTTTACCCCTTCGGCCTCGAACACCGTGGGTACAACAGTAGTTCCTATGGCGTGGAGAACAACCTGAAGACCTACCAAAAGCAAGAACTTAACAAAGACTTTGAACTGAACGTGCACGAATGGAAGCACCGTTTTGGCGACCCCGCTTCGGTACGGTTCTGGCAGGTTGACCCATTGGCGGAGGACTATGTTTACAATGGTGTTTACAACTTCTCTGAAAATGACCCAGTCAGTGGCGTAGAGCTTGAAGGGTTGGAAAAGCTGAACATACACGTTTACAATGTCATCAAAGACCACAAGGGCAATTATACCGCTACGTTCCAGATGCAGACCACCACTACGGGGCATAATTGGTCGGGGACGAAGTCGCAGAAGCAGATACAGATTTTGGACTCTTACGACCAAAAGACCGTTACCAATCTTTATACTGGAGATAATGCTACGGCTAATGCGGCAAAAGACGGTATCAATATATCCGAATGGAAAGGCAGGGACGTAAGTGCAAGTGATATTTGGGAAGGTGCAAAGAACAACCCAGAGTTCCAAAGGGCTGGTGAGACCTTAAAGAATGTTGCTACGGTTGCAAGCCTTATAGTTGGTCCTGAACTATTAGTGGAAAGAGCGATTGCGGAAGTGGCTGTTGGTGTTAGGGCAACAGGAGCTCTTAAAGCTTTACCGTCGGCAGGAAAAACAGTAAAGCATCATATTTTTAATGTGTTTAGAGGAAATTCTTCGAAATCGCAGAAGTATAGAGATTTTTTCAAAAAGCATAATATTGATTTAGATGCAAATACAGTACACATTCCAGAAGGGGTACATAAAAAACTGCATGCAGCAGGAAATAATTGGACAACGAAATGGAAAAAATGGATTGATGATAATCCTAATGCAACAACTAAAGAAGTATATCAACAAGCAGGAAAAATGATGGATGAGTATGGTATATCAGGATATGCTATAAAACCTTATAAATAAGTAAGAAATATGAAACATAAAATCAAAGACAGTCTTAAAGAAATATGTGAAGAAATCATTAAAGAAAATAAAACCATAGAGCAATGGTCTGAAATAGAATCTAGTGATATGTTCCAGAATGAGGACTATAACGGAGGGTTTGATGCTATTGAAGAAGAGTTTTGCTTTAGTCTTTATGAAGCTAATAAAGAATATTGGTTCCAATTTTCTTTAGAAGATGCAACAAAAATAGCTTCAGGAGAGCTAGCTCTTATAATGGTAAGAGAAGCTGATAAATAAAATCAAAGACAGTCTTTAAAAAAACCACCTTCGGGTGGTTTTTTTATGCGCACGCTTTTTTGGCAAGGGGGGAACCCCCAATCCCAATAAATTGTTTAACTTTAGCCATAGCTATAACAGTGGAGTCCATCCGCTTTACAATGGAAACATTAGCGAGACCAAGTGGCGCACTGCTAATAGCGACAGTTCTTTGAAAAGTTACGCCTATAGCTACGATGCCTTGAATAGGATTACAGCTGCAACGGATAACACTGGGAAGTACAACCTAAGCGGAATCACCTATGATAAGATGGGGAATATACTATCATTAACCAGAAATGGTTGGCAAAATGGCGCACCTTTTGCCGATATGGATGTATTGTCCTATAATTATGGCACAGAGAATGCCAATATATTATATCAAGTAACGGATAGTGGGAATGCTAACCATGGTTTTAAAGATGGAACCAATTCGGGATATGATTACACCTATGACGATAATGGGAATATGACCGTTAATCAAAATAAAGGGATTACCAGTATCTTTTATAATCATCTCAATATGCCTACAGAGATTAAGTTTAATAATTCTTCAACACAGAAGATAAACTACATTCTTGATGCCACTGGCACAAAACTAAGAAAGGTTACCATCGACAATGGAAATATTACCACTACAGACTATAGTGGTAATTATATCTATGAGAATAACACCTTGCGACAATTCTTCCATCCAGAGGGCTACGTAGAACCAAATAGATCAGGAGGGTGCACTTATGTCTATAATTACAAAGACCAAGTTCAAAACATAAGATTGTCATATGCGGACCTTGATGGTAATGGTTCAATAAATCCAAGCACAGAGATTTTACACGAGCGAAATTATTACCCTTTCGGATTATTGCATTCTGGATATAATATCGTTATCAATGGAACTATAAACAATCATAAGCAATATCAAGATCAAGAGTTCACAGAAGACTTAGGGCTGAATGTCCATGAATGGAAATACCGCTTTAGCGACCCTGCAATCGGACGCTTTTGGCAAATAGACCCACTAGCGGAAAGTTATGTACATAATGGAACATATAATTTTTCTGAAAATCGGGTTGTAGATGCCGTTGAGCTGGAAGGACTGGAAGCGGTCACTATACATCTTGATGGCAGGACATCATTAGGAGTAACAGGATCTATATCAATAGGAATAGCATTTGACTTCAATGGTGGAGTTGGTGCATTTACATCTATTGGAGGCGGAGGAGGACTGGCCATAGGAGCTGCCGCTGGAGGTGGAGTTTCCGTTTATCCCTTTCTACAGTCTGTAAACGATTTAAAAGGTTGGGGTGGATCAGTAGTTGCTGGTGTAGACTTTATTGCAGGGTTAGAAATTTCTCATGACTTCGCAATACCTAGTCTAAGTGATATACCGCAGGGACTTGATGGATTCGATGATATGTTCTCATATACCATGTCAAGAGGGGGAATGACTATTACTGGAGGTGTAGGAGAGCATGCCATTATAGGAGTGGAGGCAACATACACTTGGATGAAAAGCTCTACATGGGGAGAGATGGGAGAATGGATTGTGAATCAATTTGAAGATACAGGTGAAGTTGTAAAAAGTCTTCAGTCTGTTAGCACCGGATTAGGTAATCAACAAAAAGGATTGAGTAGAAAAATTGAGAGATATGGTAAAAAATTAGAAAAAGCTAAAAACATGAAAAATGAGAAAGCAGCTAAATCAATTCAACAACGTATAGACAAGGCTAAAACAGATCTCAATAACTTAAGTAATACAAAAAGAAGTCTTGACAACTTAATTGAAATAATAAAATAATCTGACATGTATTCAATTTTAGTTCTTGCAATTTTTACTTTATACGCATCAATAGCTATTAAAAACTTCATTTCTTTTCAAAGAAAGCTTGGCCATGAGAATTCAATAAGTTTGGATGAAGAAGATTCTAAAAGAAAAAAAAGAGCTTTACAGAAAGATTACATTAAGAAGCATTTTCTATTAATTCTAATTACTGCTTTGTTGTTTCTTGGGTTGATCTTTTTCAAATTAAATTCTCATGAATAAAGTTAGCGCACAATCCGGTAGTGCAGTAAACAAACTCATAGATGAAAATGTGATTGCAAATAATTAAAGATCAATAATTAAAACTTTTTTAGTTATTGGTTTTCATTGCAATACATTTTGCAGTTTGGTTAGCTTAATAAAAGCGTCTAGCATGGCAAAAACCTATTCCTTGTGGATACATCGGTTCAATTTGTGCCGCCTATTTCGGTTGATTAGTGCCAGGCATTTCGGTTTAAACTGTGCAACCATAACGGTTTGATTTGTGCCGGGCGTTTCCGTTCAAACTGTGTCACGATAACAGTTTGATTGGCGCAAATTATTTACGTATTTTTAACCACAGTTCTTTGAAAAGCTTTTGTATACCAGTATAGAGATCACTTAGGAAACATCCGACTGTCCTATCAGGAT
>JAOXRU010000231.1 GCA_025800395.1 Flavobacteriaceae bacterium | reverse complement strand
AAAATCCTTTCGATTATTTATGATAAAGTAATTATCTTAGACCTAAGATTTGGCAACAACAAGGAATACCGATGTAAAAATCCATAGGAAAGTAGTGTTATCCCACCTATTATTTACATTATTAAAGAGCCAGACATCTATGTAAACAAGTTAGCCATAATTTGAAATGAACAGAAACGACCTATCAGAATGGATAATCCACTTTGTCCATAGAAGAAATCCAGAAAACGAACCGTTGGAGTTTTCTTGGGATTTTGAAAATATGGATTATGTAGATTTTCCTGATAGTTTTAGCTATGAAGGAGAACCAATATATAAAACTGAAAAATACGAAGAAGATGATTACGGCTTGGAACCAGATGCATATGCTATTAGTGTATTAAGAAAGATTCTTTATGATGGAATTATTAGAACTGGATGGTCATTTCGGAATGGGAAAGCCACTATTTATGGACCTAAATCTGCGGCTTGTTTTACAGAAATGCCCTTATATGCATTAATCGAATATTCAAAGAAACGGAATAATCAAAACTATACTGAACCCTATGGCATCGCATTTCTGAAAGATGAGCTTTTTGAGGCAGGAGCTAGACCTGTGATTTACGGCTTAAGTGGAAAACATAGTGAATCAAAAAAAGGAGATAAAAATTATGGCGTTGGACTAAGAACTCTTTCTGAAAACTCGGGAATCGGTCTTAGGGAGATGTATAGATATGTTTATACAAATATAAATTCTTCTAAACGAATTGATTGGACTCACGAAAGAGAATGGAGATGGGCGGATTTAGACGAGAGATTTGAATGGTTTGCAGGTCTGCCATTTTTCGCTGAAAATGACGAGTTTAGTTTCTCAAAAATTATAGTATTCGTCAAAACAAAAGAAGAGGGTGAAGATATTGTTGAACACTTACAACATTTATATCATTCTGTAGGTACGAATTTTGACAGATTGTACGATTTAAAAGTAATAGCTAATACTTATGTATTGTCAATTGATGAATTAGCAACTATTGATAAAAACATATCTACAATTAAATTAGATGATTTGCCTCTAAACTCTATTCCAAAAATGGAAAAGATAAGTGTTAGCAGGGAAACCCTAGAAAGGGTTTCAAAAGCCATAGACAAGGCTTCAGAAATAAGCTACTTGGAATCAGAAAAAGTTTTTAAAGAAACTGGAGATAATAGTGGCTGTGGTTGGGCTTGGGTAGTAACCTATGTTTCGAATAGTGAAATAACACAAGCTTTAATCGACCTAGGATTGGCTAGTTCTTTTGGGAAAGGGTATTATCAAATAAGTTTAAAAAAGTCTTATCCTGCTCAATCTTTACACATTGATGAACCTGGAAAAATAAAAGCAGCTGAATTTTTGACTAAAGAACTTGGGCAAAATTTCAGCACTCATTGGAAATGGGATTAAAAACTATGGCTAACATTGGTAACCGTTGCACAAGCCCTTTTAACTCCTAAATAAATCAAGTTTTGTGAAGTTTTTAGAGTTAGAGCGCTTTTGGTTTAAGTATATTGGTAAACGTTTTTTCTACCTATAAAGAGCCTTAAAACACTTTTTAAAGCTTCTTTTAGGGCAAAAAAACAGAGAAAGCTTTGTCCACTACTTTCTTGTGCCAGTTTGGGTGTGAATTTCAGGTATTTCTTAATATTATAAGCTGTGGCTGCCAAATGCATGCATTTATTGGCATTTTTAAGTCCTAGGGTATACTTTTCGCATACCCATAAACTGCGTTAAAGTGTAAAATACAGGCTCTACTGTGCTTTGTCGTTTGCCTTTTGGATACATCGATTCAATTTGTGCTACCTATTTCGGTTGATTCGTGCCAGGCAAGTTTTAAAGCAAACCTTGCGCAAGGCAGGTATTCAGAAATC
>JAOXRU010000228.1 GCA_025800395.1 Flavobacteriaceae bacterium | reverse complement strand
CGTCTCTTTGGGGCATGGGGGTAAAGTAAAATTCAAATACAAACAATTTACCGTCGGCAAACAACGGCATTGCCTTTAGCTTCCTTTTCACCAAGCTGCTTGGTTGTATAAGGTGGGACTGTGGACTACTGGCTATGGATTATGGATCAGAAACTACGGGCTAATTTGGACAATAAATAGTGGCATGATTTTTTTATTTTGGCATAATTGCAAAGCTAACACAAATATTTTTTTCTGTGTTTACCTTAATTTTCTTCCAGTTCTTAATATTGTAAATTCTGTGAAAATTACTAAAACACTTATCTATTCTGTACTAACAAAAATGATCGAGGTATTAAAATCAAAACTGGATGCAAGGCTGGCACAACGGCAAAATGGCAGATTTATTTAATTGGCCAAAATTTCGACAAACCAAATTAGTCTTCTTCAGGACTCTTCAGGGCCAGGGCTATAAGCCGAGGCACCCATGTGTACTCGCGCATGAGTAAAGGCTACTTGAAGCCTCTTGTTCAACCTGGTTCAGGTCAATTGTCATCTAAGGTCTTCCCAAAATTTCACAGTTCCACAATCAAGCTTTGCTTTTCGGCCTGCTGTTCATTTCTGGACAATCTCTCAGTT
>JAOXRU010000218.1 GCA_025800395.1 Flavobacteriaceae bacterium | reverse complement strand
CTAGAAAGGCGTATTGTAAAGCCTGTGCTACTGCCAGATCAAAACTATAAAGGGCTTCTATCATAGGCGCTAACCGATTGGCATGTCCACTATTATCGATATTTGCACCTTCTAAGAGTAAAAAGAAAGCATGGTTGTTATTTTGCAATTTTGCTAACATTTCGGTCGTAGCTGCGGACAAATCCATACGATTTTTAAAATATCTAATAGACATTGCAGATTCTTTTGGTTGTGCCAAATGCCAATCTGTAAACGAATACTTCAGCTTATTGTATTTAGGATGGTTTTTCTGTCCCGATGCGATAAAATATTCTATTGGAGCTTCTTCTTCCAACTGTTTTAATATTTTCATTTCCATAGCACGGTCTTTCACATGCGCATAAAAAGCAGCTGGAGTAGCTCCTGTAATCTCATCTGTTGTAATAATGGCATTCGTATAACCTTTAGTTGCCAGCAACTCGGTAACATTCTCGATATCGTTTCCAAATCTATCCACACCAATAGCTCTATTGTTACTTTTAGTTCCTGTTGCAAAGGCAGTGGCTCCTGCAGCGGAGTCTGTACAAATTGCATCCGCTGAATTGGTAGCT
>JAOXRU010000203.1 GCA_025800395.1 Flavobacteriaceae bacterium | reverse complement strand
AGATCACCTGCGGTAAGGCTCCAATTAGATGCGCCAGTTCCCGGAGAAGGAACCAAGGTAAGTATATTGGTGGCTACAGTATAATCTACGTTGGCAATCAGTTTGGCTCCATTGCGATATACCCATACCTGAGAAAATGATGGTAAAGCAGTTGCGGCAGTTGGAAATGTGGCAACTGTAGGATCTGCAACTGTAAAGGTTTCTTGTCCACTTTGTATCAAATCTGTAGCCAACAATTTCTTAACCGCTCCTGTGGCTTCATCTCTTACCAAAATCGTGTAGCCCGATCCTGTTCCTGCATCAGATTCGGTAATGGCATCTGTAGAAGCATCTTCCGTATTTGTATCTATCAATTCTATGCCGTTGAATCCAAATACATTGCCATCCACATCTATGAAGGTGTCATCGGTGAGTGTTCCTCCCAATTGCCATGTGGTTGTAGTAATGTCATTGGTGGTATTGGTGAGCATGGTAATTCCATTTTTACTCTGCAAAAACTTAATGGTACCCTTGTTGTCAATTACCCGGATACTTCCACCAGTGGTCGTAGTACCATAATCAACTCCTGCTTCTTGCGTGACATCTCCTGTAGTTTGCTGCGCCAAAAGGCTAGAACAACTTATTACAAAAAGACAACTGAGAAGTAGTTTTTTAAAACGCATTTTCGATTTCATGATATAATTTTTATAAGGTTATTTTATTGAAATTGTACAATTTTTACTAAGTCATTTTCAAAGCAAACTACTCCAGATTCGAGTTGAATGCTATTAAATGTATGGACCGAAAAGTTGAGCCGTATCCCATTGCGATAGACGTTTACTTTGCTAGGATCTATTATGGGTAAAGGTGTGGGAAATACGATTTGGCCATTGGTAGCTATATGATCCAAAACCACTTCTTGACTCAATCCGCCACCCAACAAACTCGAAAGATCTACTGTGCTACCATTGTCCAAGCTCAGTACATGATTTATTGGATCAAAATGTAGATTTTGGTGCATCCCTCCTAGTTCCTTCCAATCGATTCCGTCAAAATAATAAATTGCTTTCTCATCGGTATTGAAGACCAATGCGCCCTCCAATGGAGAAATAGTTTGCATTTGAGGAGTTGTAACTCTACTTATAATCAATACTTTGTCTTCAGACGCTAATTCTAACAAGGATGCAGCATGTATGCTTTCGGGTTGATTCCCTATTTTGACTTGTGCAAAAGATAGGCTCAAAAAGCACAGTTCAATGCATACGAATATGGTAACAAATTTTAGTTTCATGTACTACTTGCGGCAATTATTACATCGAAAGTAGTCCAATATTATATTTTTTGTAAGTTTATGTTGTGAAAACCCTCTTTTATGTGGTAATTACCTTACTTTGTAAGAGGTCTAATATTCTTTATGGTAATTTAACGTAGGCTTCCTATTTTCCATTAAATTATATCGAGAGAACCAATACCCTTGCGCACGACTACAGCTTCAAAGCCCGATGCATCGATAATGGTAGAGGCCGTGTGATTGCCATAACCACCGTCGACAACCAAATCTACCAAATGCCCCCATTTTTCCAGTATCAATTCGGGATCGGTAGTATATTCTTTTACGACATCTTCATCGTGTATGGAGGTAGAAACTATAGGATTTCCAAGAGTAGAAACGATCTCGTTTAATATTCGATTGTCTGGCACGCGTATCCCTACGGTCTTCTTTTTCTTAAATACTTTTGGTAAGTTGTTGTTTCCGGGCAAAATAAAAGTATAAGGTCCAGGTAAAGCGCGTTTGAGCATTTTAAAGGTTGCCGTGTCTATTTGTCTCACATAGTCCGATAAGTTGCTCAAATCAGCGCAGATAAAGGAAAAATTGGCCTTTTCTAATTTAACGCCCTTTATACGCGCTACTTTTTCCAAAGCTTTATTATTGCGAATATCACAGCCCAGACCATATACGGTATCCGTAGGATATATTACCACTCCCCCGCTTTGAAGGACTTTAACCACCTTGTCTATTGCTTTCTGACTTGGGTTGTCTTCATATATTTTTAAATATTGTGCCATAATTAACTTATTATATCTAATTTGGCAAAACGCAGCAATAACTTTTTGATTTGCCCGTTTTCAAATTGAATTTCTGCTTTTTTATCATTCCCTCTTCCCTCTAATTTTAGGACTCTCCCTCTACCAAACCTAGTATGTCTAACCAGTAAACCTTCATGGAGATCTGCAATGTTTTTGGGACCATCGGAGCTACTGAGCTCTGGTTTTATTTTGCGCAATTTACGCAATTGTTCCTGATTGGGTTTAAAACTAGTTGGCGGTGTGCCACTTTTGGGTTTGTTTTGACGTAATTTGCTTTTGTCTACTTCTCCAAAAATGTCTACATCAATCATCGGTTTATAACGATAGTTGCTGTCCAAAGGAGGATTGAGATATTCTATAAAGATTTGATCTATTTCTTCGATAAATCTACTTGGTTCCGCATCTATCAACTTTCCCCACCGATACCTACTCTGTGTATAGGTTAAATACGCTTGTTTTTCAGCACGAGTAAGGGCTACATAAAATAGTCTCCTTTCTTCTTCCAATTCCGAACGGGTATTCATACTCATAGCTGAAGGAAATAAATCTTCTTCCATCCCCACGATAAAAACGTAGGGAAATTCCAATCCTTTCGCTAGGTGAATGGTCATCAATGCTACCCTATCGTCTTCTCCATCGTCTTGATCCAAATCGGTAGCAAGCGCTACGTCCTCCATAAATTCAGCCAATGAACCAGTGGCTCCATCTAATTCTTTTTGACCTTCGACAAAGTCTTGCATCCCATTTAGGAGTTCTTCTATATTTTCTAGTTTGGCGATGCCTTCTGGCGTACCATCCTTTTTATATTGCAACATAAGACCCGACTTTTTGGATACCAATTCCGCAAGTTGGAAAGCATCAGAAGCTTGATTGCTCACCTGAAAGCTCTTTATCATGGTAACAAAATTGCGGAGCTTGGTCTTTATTCCTGCATTGATATTGAGGTTTACCTTATCGATATGCTCCATTACTTCAAAAATACTCCGATTGTAATGGTTGGCAGCTACCACTAGTTTTTCTACTGTGGTTTGGCCGATACCTCTTGCAGGAAAATTGATGATACGCTTGAGGGCTTCTTCATCTTTAGGATTTAGAACCAATCGCAAATATGCCAATACATCTTTGATTTCTTTGCGCTGATAAAAAGAGAGACCTCCATATATTCGATATGGTATGTCTTTTTTGCGCAGGGCGTCTTCTATGGCACGTGACTGGCTATTGGTTCGATATAGTACGGCAAATTCTCCATTGTGCATTTGATTTTGCATCTGCATATCAAATATTGTATTAGCCACATAGCGCCCTTCTTCGGCATCGGTTATACTGCGGTGTACTTTTATCTTGTTGCCATCATCATTGGCAGTCCATACCACTTTATCGAGTCTGTTTTTATTTTT
>JAOXRU010000185.1 GCA_025800395.1 Flavobacteriaceae bacterium | reverse complement strand
AACTATTTTCTCAACAAACTTTTGTTCGCCATTTATCTATAAGCCCCCAAAACAACAAAATGGCATTTACCTACCAAGGAGATATTTGGACCTACAATTTTGCAGAGAAGCAAATGAAAAGACTTACTGTACACGAAGGCTACGATCATAGTCCAATTTGGAAACCCGACGGAAGTGCTCTTGCCTTTAGTAGCAACAGATACGGAAACACCAATTTATTTCTCATCAACTCTAATGGTGGCTCTTTAAACCAATTAACTTACTATCCAAGTTCGGATATAGCCTACAGCTGGAACAAAGATAACCAGATTATTTTTCAGACAAACCGTATTACATCGGGTCCCGAATGGGATGCACAAACCTATAGCATATCTAGTAAAGGAGGCACTCCCACCAAAATTATGGAAGCCTATGGTACTGCAGCAACCATATCTCCCAACGGGAGGTGGATTGCCTTTGTACGCGGTGCTTGCAGAATATCTAGAGAAGACTATAAAGGCCCTGCAAACAAAGATATATGGATTTACAACACCGAATCTAAAACATACCACCAGATAACCAAATCGAAAAAAAACGAACACAGTCCAAAATGGGATGCCAACAACAACTTATATTTTATAGGCGCCTCTAGCGGAAGGTACAATATTTATAAACATGTTATACAAAGTTCTGGCAAAGTACAAGGTCCTGCTACCCCACTTTCTAACCATACAGAAAATGGTGTAGTCGAGTTTAGCGTTGCTAATAATGGAGATATCGTTTATCACAATTTATTTCATATATATCATCTCAAAAATGGCAATAAAGAGAAGTTAGTGCTACAATTAGACAGCGATAATAGATTCGATGACTTAACAGCAAAGACA
>JAOXRU010000179.1 GCA_025800395.1 Flavobacteriaceae bacterium | reverse complement strand
TGCAACATCCACCGTAGTGGCTATAGCATTGCTCATGGAAATGGATAGATTCTCATTTGGTTCTATTACTGAATCTGCTGTTGGGGATACATTGAATGTTTCCGTTTCTCCAACGGTACCAGAAAAAGTTAAGGTCTGATTGGATACTGCTGTATAATCATTGTCTCCTATGGTGGCAGTACCGTCGACGGTGGAAATATCTACTGTAAGCCCTCCGTCTACTTCTTTATCTAAAGTTACCGTAAGCTCGATAACACCATCATCTTCATTTCCGCTTGCATCTGCTATGGTTACCGTGGCACTATCATCATTACTAATGGTTATTTCTGCGCCATCGGAAACATTTATATTTCCAGATGCAACCGTAGCTGGCACCAAATTGGAAAGGGAAACTGCTATAGTCTCATCTATTTCTACTTTATCGTCCCCTCCAAGGGTAATTGTAAAAGTTTCTGTTTCTGAGGCTGCTCCTGCAAAACTCAAAGTTTGATTCGTTACTGCAACATAATCATTATCGCCTATAGTAGCAGTGCCATCAGCGGTGGAAACACCCACATCAAAACCTCCATCTACTGCATTATCTAATAAAACGGTTACCGTAATTGGCCCTCCGTTTTCTGCGCCACTCACATCTGCTATGGTTACTACTGCAGTATCGTCATTAGTAATGGTATACGTATGCGTGGTTGTAGCTCCCAAACTTGCATCGCCAGTTGGTGCGCTCAAAGTTAATATTATAGTTTCATCGGCCTCTACTATTGGGTCAGAAGTTATAGAAACTAAATCTATAGCAGTGTCATTGGTCCCATCGTATATTCCTGCTGGGATATCAATAATGGTATCTGCATCGATTAAATCGAAATCTGTACCCAAAATTGCTGTGCCACTTACATTATTTGCTACCGCAACCGTGGTGGGTACTGAAACGTTACCATCTATAAATAGAACTGGAAGATTGGCTCCTGCATCTTCATCACCACTGGAGCTTAAAGAAGAAAAACTAACGGTTACCTGAGCGTTTCCAATTGTGAAAAGCCCAAAAACAAAAACTGCTGCCAACAGCAGTTTTCTACTATAATGGTTGAATAATGAGGTCATGATATAGTGTCAACAAATTGACACTAAAGATAGAATATAGTTTTAGACCAAAAAAAAATATGCTAACCAAATTAGACAACATACTTTTTTTTCAGTTCAAAAACATTTGTTTTCTATTCTTTAGCACAAAAACTACACCTCCAAGTCTGGACTAGTGGTATTTGCGGATCGATCGATTTTTTTAACCAAACCTTGCAAAACCTTACCCGGACCTATTTCTGTAAACAATGTAGCGCCATCCCCTATCATATTTTGGACACTCTGGGTCCATTTAACTGGAGCTGTAAGTTGGGCAATCAAATTATTTTTTATTTGATCTGCATCGGTAACTGCTGTAGTACTTACATTTTGATAAACCGGACAAATTCCAGCCTTAAAATTGGTAGCTTCTATTGCTGCCGCAAGTTCTTCTCTTGCCGGCTCCATTAAAGGAGAATGGAATGCACCACCAACTGGCAACACCAAAGCCCTTTTAGCCCCTGCATCTTTCATTTTTTCGCAAGCCAAATTTATTGCTTCTACCTCGCCCGAAATCACCAATTGCCCTGGACAATTATAATTGGCTGCTACTACTATTCCAGGTGTTTCTTCACATATCTTTTCTACAACCGCATCTTCTAGACCCAATACCGCTGCCATAGTACTGGCTTGCTTCTCACAGGCTTTTTGCATGGCCATTGCCCGCTGAGAGACCAGTTTGAGCCCATCTTCAAAATCCAATACGCTATTGGCAACCAGTGCTGAGAGTTCGCCCAAGGAGTGTCCTGCTACCATATCGGGCTGAAATTTGGTTCCCATCACCTTGCCCATTGCTACCGAATGCAAAAATATGGCTGGCTGCGTCACCTTGGTCTGTTTTAGAGCCTCGGCTGTTCCTTCAAACATGATATCCGTAATGGAAAACCCTAGAATGTCGTTGGCATCTTCAAACAAAGATTGCGCTTCCGGAAATTTTTCATAAAGATCCAACCCCATTCCAACAAATTGCGCTCCTTGACCAGGAAAAACATATGCGTTCATAGTAATATCGTTTAGTTAAAGCCGCTAAATTAACAGTTTTTTCCTTCCTAAAAAATGCTTATTTATTCCAAGAAGCATATTTCACATAATTATCAGCGATTCTATTAACTTCTCCTTCCAACAATTCTGCGCTAATATCTTTGATTTTCTTGGCAGGCATACCCGCAAAAACAGTTCCAGAAGGCACATGAGTTCCTTTGGTAAGTACTGCTCCGGCTGCAATAATACTATTGGATTCTACCACACAATCATCCATTATAATACTCCCCATTCCAACCAAGACATTGTCGTGTATGGTACAGCCATGTACCAAGGCGTTGTGTCCTATAGAAACATTATTTCCAATATTGGTAGGTGATTTTTGATAAGTACAATGTATCACAGCGCCATCCTGTACATTTACCTTATTGCCCATTTTTATATAATGCACATCACCACGTAGAACCGCGTTGTACCATATAGTGCATTGTTCCCCCATAGTTACTTCCCCTACTATGGTTGCATTTTCTGCTACAAAACAGCTTTCTGGAATCTGAGGGGAAACCCCTTTTATACTTTTTATCAACATAATTTTTAAAAATAAGATAAGAGTTCTTTTTTCTTGCTTGCCGCAACTACGATTTCTTTGTTGTTGCTCATCAGTACACTGCCTCCTTTGCCTTTTTTGTATTTCTTCATTTTAGAAATATTTATCAAATAAGATTTGTGTACCCTTACAAAAGTATAATCTTTTAGGGCTTCTTCGAAATACTTCAGGGTTTTACTTACCACATATCTTGTATCTTCGGTATATATTTCGGTGTAATTGTCATCTGCCTTACAGTACAATATCTTGTCTGTTTCCAATATTTCGAAGCCATCTTGCTGGGGTAGAGTGATTCTTCCTTTTAGTATCTTGTTGGTTTTCAGAACCATATCTTCGAGTCCTTCTTCTTTGTTTTGCGTATCCCATACGTATTCGGCCGCTTCTATCAATTCATCAATATCAATAGGTTTCATCAAATAATACGAAACATGACTATTGAGTGCGTCTATTGCATACTGATCGTAAGCCGTCACCATCACCACATCAAAATCCCTGTTAGGATATTGTTCTAATAGATCGAAACCAGTTCCAAAAGGCATCTCTATATCCAAGAAAACCAAGTCTATTGTACCAGAATTCAAAAACTTAATTGCTTCTTTTATGCTAGCGGCTGACCCCACAAAATTCAACTGCGGACAGTATTTCTCAATGTAGTTTTGTAAAATATCCCTACTGTTTTTTTCGTCGTCCACTACTAGTGTTTGTAGTTTTTTCATCTGTTTTGTTTTAAATTCTGCGCCTGTAAGTTTTTGTTCAACCATATCCGAACTAGGGTCCCACTTCCATCTTCTTTCCAATCTGTTACCTCCAAACCTATGCTATCTCCGTATATATTGTTGAGTATATCTACCCGACCCTTTACATTGGCCATTCCTTTGGATTTCTTCTTCTTTTGGCTTTTGGTTTTTAGCAAGCTGGAAGCTTTTCGCCCAATACCATCATCCATTACAGACACCAACAAACGATCTGCTGTATCTCGCTCAAATCGAATTTCCAATTTTCCTTTGAGTTCTTTATAACGCAATCCGTACCATATGGCATTTTCTATAAAAGGTTGCAAAAGCATAGGAGGGAGCTGGTAAGCATCTAGCTCCAAGTTCGCATCGATTTCAAAATGATAGTCAAATACATCCAAAAAACGACTATGCTCCAATTTTACATACAACTTTAGCAATTCTATTTCCCTTTTGAGTGGAATAAGATCTTGCTCCGAATTTTCAAGTACGGATCGCATTAGTTTTGAAAAATCACTGATAAATTTATTGGCTTTTCTCTCGTCGGATTGGGCTATAAAGCTATTTACCGAATTGAGCGCATTAAAGATAAAGTGTGGATTCATTTGTGAGCGCAAAGACTTCAGTGCCAAAATACGATTGGACCGTTTTTCTTGTTTGAGGTTTCGATAAAACAATAAAGCCACCAAGCTCAAAAGGGAAATCCCCCCCAACATGGCATAGATAAACCATTGTTTTCTTTGGTTGGAAACCTTTATGAGTTCTTGGTCTTTTATTGCCAAATCGTATTTGGTTTGCTGCAAAGCCCATTCTTGCTCCAATCCACTAATGCGATTTTGGTGCTGGGAGATATCCCTATTGAGCTTAGCTACTCTGGATAGCTCTTGCTCTTTACGAACATAAAGTGTGTCCACCAAAGAAACATAAGACTGATACGTTTCCAAAGCCTTATCATAATCTCCTTTGGAGCGATAAATCTCGGATAACTTTCTGGTAGCGTCTTTTTGTATCACTACATCCTTTTTCTCGACAGCCTTTTTTATACTTTCTTCCAAAAAGGGTATCGCCTCTTCGTACTTGTCTTGCGCCAAATAAGCATTGGCAATTTTGTAGTTGAGCTTTTGGGTAGTAATGCTATCGCGAATTATTTCGTTCTTTAATACAGGAATCGATGCGTCCGCCTTACTTACTTCCTCCAAGCTTTTTTTTCGCAGTTGAATCTCTTTATCATAGTGGTTGTTTTTACTGTAAAAGTCTGCCACTTCATTTTGTAATTCTACTACCGTTTTTCGCCCTAACATATCCGCTCCTTCCAAAGAATAATTATAATACCTCTCTGCGGCCCTCTGCTTATTTTTTTGCCCGTATATGGTTGCCATTAAATTGTTGCATTGCAAGTACATTTTGTAGAAATTGTGCTTTTTGCTGCTTTTCAAAGCAGGCTCCAAATGGGCAATAGCAGCATCTAATTCCCCCAAACCTATGGCTGTTTTTGCTTGTTGATACAACAAACTGCAATTATGGGCAGCAGTTAACCCCTTCAAAAAAGACTGATTTTTTTGAAGTAGCGCAAAGGCTTGCTCAAATTCTTTATTCTGATTTAATGCAGCAACCCAGGCCAAAATAGTTTCGACACTTTTTTTCTTGCTTGCAGATAGACTATAATTGCGAGTAGCCAAATCGTATTGACGATGATACCTATACACATCACCCAAAATCTTATACGCACGAGCTTGCTTTTCCTTATCCGATCTTGCCTGCCTATGCAACAACGCCTGTTCTATATAATAGATACTCTTTCGAATATCTTTAGCTTTATAATTCAAAGCACTGTCCAAACAACTTTCAAAAGCCATGTTGGACTCTCCTCTCTTATCCGCCTCTTGCACTAGCAGATGAACATCATCCGAGTTTTTCACTACATATTTAACTGTTTGAAATTGGCTAGAGCGAAATTCCATTTCGTCGCCTATACGCACCCGTATCTGGAAACGCCCCATTCTATCCGTAGTTGCAAAATCGGTAGGAGTCATTATTTGCACTCCCATCAAAGGGTTTTTGGTCTCCTTTTCTTTAACGCTTCCTTTCACCTCTATTTCTTGCCCTTTGATTTGCTGCCCGTAAAGCACGCTTCCACAAAGGCAAAAAAGCCACACAAAAAAACGCCATTTATTTTTCATCCCATAAACATACTTCCTTTCTGTGAAAATTAAAAGTCTACTGTATCAAAACCACCATAAAAATAGACACAAAAACACCTGTTCCCTCATCCAAAACAAGCTTTTGAAACTTCTAATAGCCAGCAAACTAATTGTAGGTGTTTTTTTTTAATAAACACCATCTGGAAACAAAAAAGATCTTTGTTTTTATCTCTTAAGTGAAAAATTGCCATGGAATTGTTCTGTCGCCCCAAAATCATTTAGATACAACATTCTAAACCAGTAATCATCTTCGGGAAGCTGGATTTGCTCAAAGGTTCCGTCCCAACCCTTGGGGTCCCCTTTAGACACCTTTTTGAGTAATTTGCCATAACGGTCAAATATATAAATATGGTAATTGGTCAAACTTTCCGAACCCAGCAAATCCCAATGGTCGTTTATCCCATCTCCATTGGGCGAAAAGAACTTTGGAAAATCCACTATAGTGATATTCTTTTCTATGCCATGGCATCCAAATATATCCTCTACTTTTATCAAATGTGCTCCTGGCGACACATTTTCAAATATATTACTTTCCTGAAAGGCTCCATCATCTAGTTGGTACCTATACGTGGAGGATCCGTTTACTGTCACTTCAATTTTGTTGGGCTCTACAAATCTTTTCGAGATCACTTTTACATCGATGCCCAAAATAGGTGGGATCGCTGCTATCTCGGTAGTTCGAAAATAGCTACACCCATATACCTTATGGGTGATTTCTACCCCGTACTCTCCACCAGCATTCACCGAGAGTTTCTCTGCTGTTGCACCTGGTATAGGCGTAGCATCCGCCAAATCGTTCCCTAGATACCATTGAAAATCATATGTTGTCGGATCCATCTCTATATCCAAGACCAATGGTGCAACACCAGTAGACATTCCATTTACACACATGGTTATATCTTGTGGCAAGTCCTTGATGGCACCAGGATCTACTACTTCTATCATAAAGGAAGCGGTTTCAAAACAATCTTCGCTCGCTTCCATGCGCACAAATATCCTCTCTCCGCTACTAGTATACGCATTCGAATTTTGTATGGCATTGGTGTTTTTATCTGCATCTTGCTGGCTTTTGTGATAGCTAAACCTATAAATATTTGAATCCAATGATCCCAGCATACCCCTTTGGTTGGCCTCCAAATCTACTTGTTCTACACCATCTTTATCTAGGTCGCAACCATATACGGTTTGGGGAGGATTTTGTATAACCGCTGGATCTACAAAATCGAGTTGGATTTCGTCTTCAAATTCGCAGCCTGCACCCATATCTACCACTACTTTGTAGGTACCACTATTGGCCTGAGCAGAATTTACTGTAATGATAGACTGTCCTTGCCAAGCGGATAACAATACATCGTTTTGAAACCATTTATAATCCAAAGCGCCATCGGTAGTCGCATCTAGCTGGGTATCAAAACAAAGAGGGTTCTCTCCTTCCAAACTGCGAGCTTCTCCCAAATCAACAGCCGTATTAAAACTACCTGCTTCCAAAAACACTGCTGAATCCCATTTTCCGTCTTTGAAATCAGCAATTACCATTTTGATATGATAAGGCTCGTTGGGGACTACATCCGACATAGCAGTAAACACCACTGTTTGCCCATTAAAATTGATAGGAGCATCTACAGGATTGTCTCCTGCATAATATTCTTCATTTTCTGCATCACAACCTGTTTCTCCTTCCACAGCTTTGTGTATGCTTGTAACCTGTATTGGTATAGCGGTATTGGGCACTACAGCCAAATTTTTGGTATTGCCATCCTTATCGGTAAGTATAAAGGCAAAAACATCCGAAAACGTACAAGGATAATTTCCCGAATACTCCTCAGAAGCCATAAAAAAATTGAAGGTAATACGTGGCGATTTTGGCACAAAGTCAAATTCTAAATACGAAGCATTATAAAGGTCATCTGCTGGTGGATCTGGTAGAATGTTGATCAAATCGGTGTCGCTTCCCCAGCTACCGTCATCATTTCCATCGCTCAATTGAGAATTGTTGGGTCCTGGTGCACTTTTTGCCTTACCCGTGCTAATAATTACTCCTTCTTTAAACGGAAAATCACTTCCATTGGCATTAAAATAACCAACACCTATATTGCCGCTTCCAACATCCCCAGATTTCATGCTCCAATTCGATGTTTCGACACAATCACTGCGCATTAGTACATCCTCAACCAATTGCTGCGCACTTCGGGTATTATCATCCACTGTAATTTGGGCGTAAGAAACCCCTAAGTATCCACATATAAGCAATATGCAAAATAGCTTTTTCATCATCATAGCTCTTTTCAGAGGGAAAAGATACTAAATACCGTTCTATATTCTTTTATAAATAGGTCATTTTAACAAACTATACTGCAAAATGCATTATTAGAAGTTCACCGCAGGGCAATTACAATCGTAGCGTTTTTCTCTTTGACCAAAATCATATCCAATAGTAAGTTGATGAAATCCTCCATTATCAAAACGCACATCTCCTATTTGATAAGAATAGGTATAGGCAAACATCCAATTTTTGAAATTAATTCCCAATATAGGCGTAATCAATTGCAGTTTTTGAGACTGTACAGTACCATTGCTATTGTATTGTGCGCCACCAAAGCTCCTTCTATAAGACACACCCCCCCAAAATTTCCCAAAAGACACATCGGTATACGCCTTTGCATTGAAATCTAAGGATTTTTCTTTGGTAAAATCGGTCATTTGAAACAAGATAGAAGGTTCTATCTGCCAAGTTTGCTGATCAAAAACATAGCCTACAGAGACCAAATAGCGCCTCAAATTGTCGATTACTGCCAAGTTGGGATCATCGTTTCGGTCTTTGTAATAAATATTGCGCTTACTACTAAGTAGATTGAGTATGGTAGCATGTGCATAAAATTCTAGATAGTGATAGGAAAACCCCAGATCTATATTGTAATAAGAGGCAGAGTTTCTTCCGCCATTTATAGCAGGATCTGGTATGACAGACACAAAATCGGTTTCGTCTAAGGTGCTTTGAATAAAGGTTCCCGACATACCAAAAGAAAACTGATTGAGATACCTCTCTTCTCCACTCAATGGCAAATGGTGTGCGTAGGTAAGCTTGAGCCCTGCCTGAGAATGATACCCATTGCGATCGTTGAAGAAGATACCTCCTATAGCGCTCTGCTCTCCCAATCGGGTGTGCGCATTGAGCGTTTGCATACTTGGTGCCTTCTCCACATCAAACCATTGTTTTCGGGCGGTGAGTCGTACCTTGGTTCCATAGCTAGCACCCGCCATAGAGGGATGAATTAAATAATAATTATCCGACAGATAATCAAAATAAATAGGAATACCTTCTTGTGCTCTAGAACGCTGACCAATCAGGAAAAAGCAAAAAAGAAAAACACCAAATGTTAGTCTCATATTATCGTTTTAATGCAAAATACCCATTAAAGTCGTTTCCTTTTCCTTCTGAAGTAAAAGAAACTCTAAACCAATAATTATCGGAAGGTAGTTGTTTACCATTTAACGTTCCATCCCAATCATTATTTTGCTTGCTTAGTTTTTTTAACAGCTTACCATATTTGTCAAAAACCAATACTTTGGCTGTAGCGGGCAATTCTAATGCTTCAAATATATTCCATTTGTCGTTGATTCCATCACCATTTGGACTAAAAAATCTAGGATAATCGATTATTTTAACATTTACACTCTTCACAAAACAACCCAATACATCGCGTACTTCTACTGTATGAAACCCATATGCTAGACTTCCAAAATTTGGATCTTCTTGCCAATTACCGCCGTTGATTCGGTAAAGATACTTTGCTTCCCCCGCAACTGTTACCAAAATTCTTTGGTTGCTTTCATACGGTTTGGATACGACTTCTGCCTCGACTTGCCCTGGCGGAAGGCTTTGAACTACCTCAAAACTCCGAGTGGCTATACAGGAGGTCGCATTGCGCACTTCTAGGGTATACCATCCCAATTGGGTCTGATCTACTTCCAAGCTACTCCCTTGCTGGTTGTTTAATAAGATTTTATCTACACCTCTACCCCGATACCATTTAAAACCGTGCTGTGCCATGTCCAAAGAGGTATCTATAGTGGTGGTAAAACGATTTGCAGTATTTTCTACACAGATAACATATTGATCTTCGAGCTCCAATTCTGGAGGATTGTTCACTTCCAATTGCAAAGGCACAATTTGATAACAAAGCGCATTGTGGGTAGCAACGCGCACATATACCGTGCTATTTCCTATAGTCTGTACACCGTAATTTTGAAATTGTGATATTTGTCCGTTTTGCCCTCCTTGTGCCGCAGTCTCTCTGCTTTTGTAGTAGGTAAACACCAATCCACCTCCTGGATAAATTTGGGATTCGACTTGCGAAAGATCGAAACTAGCAACTGTATTAGCCTCTACCATACATGCCTGCAGGCTATTTGGACTCGTATTGATATTCGGAAAAGCATCTATACGCAAAGTCAAATCGTGATAAGACACACAACCATATTGGTTGGTTACTCCAATTTTGATCGTTTGCGGATTTTGTTTGTTGGTATAATTTTCCACATTAGTTATCGGCTCGTTGGCATCTATTGCATCTTGATCTTCAAAAAATTGCAAGGAATTTTTATACCTTTCCTCTAACTTACTTGTTGCCAACAGCAAATTAAATGCTTCTTGTTGATCGTTGTCGGCTTCGCAAAGCAATATCTCCGATAGCAATTTCAAATTTGGCACGGAAGAAAATTCTATACGAATATCGTCTCTTCCAGCACAACCAGTATCTAAAGCGTAAACTACTTCATAGTATCCCGACTCGGTAACCTCCAAATTTTCTGCTGTCGCTCCTGCTATTTCCGCACCGTCTTTATACCAAGTATAGGTAGCATTTCCATACAAATTGGGATTCAATACTACGGAAGAATTATCACAAACTGGGTTACCATTTTCTATAGTTCTATCTTCTCCCAAATCGCCCGATATCTTAAAACTACCTGCTTCTAGGAACACGGCAGAATCATAATTTCCATCTACCTGATCCCCAATCACCAATTTAATGGTATACACCTCTCCGGGCACCACATCTGCCCGAGCAGTAATCGGAACGGTTTGTCCGTTGAAATTGGTCACAGATATGACCGGATCGTTGTAGGAATCAAAATAGGTCTCGTTGATGGCATTGCATTTGCTGCCCTTCAAATTGCCATGTACAGTTGTTACTTTTATAGGTGTTGTAGTGCCTGGAACGACTGCCAAATTGCGAGAATTCCCCTTGGAATCGGTGAGGATAAAAGCAAATACATCCGAAAAATCACACTGAAATAGCTCGTTGTATTCTTCGGAAGCAAATATAAAATCGAAGCTAATATTACTTATAGAAGGTACAAACTCAAACTGCAGGTAGGTAGCATTTACTGTATTGGGTGTATTGGTTATATTCTGTAAGTCTGCATCTCCTCCCCATGCCGACTTCAGCAAACCATCCCCTAGGTCTCGATCATTGGGTCCTACAGCATTTGCTGCTGCACCGGTGCTGAGTATCACCCCCTCTTTAAAGGGAAAATCATCTCCATTATAGCTAAAATAAGCCATACCGTTGACACCAAAGGCATTACCACTATAGGATTGATACGAGGCTGTAGTAGCGCATCGCGATTTGGTGAGTACCTCTTCTACCAATTTTTGGGGACTGTAGGAGGCATCAACCACTAGTTGCGCATTTATGCTGGCAACCACCAACATAAACACATAGAGAAGGAGGTTATCTCTCATGGTTAGGTTAAGTATATATTAAAGGGCAATCAAATATACTAATTTGTCAGGAGTTCTTTGTATTTTTGGGCAAAATTTCGACGTATGACCCCTTTTAAGATAAATATAGCTAAAACAAACAACCCTAGCATATTAAAATTTGAAGCCAATCAGACCTTGATTGCGGACGGCAACTTGGAGTTTAATAATATTGACGAAGCAAAAGAATCTCCTTTGGCGCAGCAGTTGTTTTTTTTACCCTTTGTAAAAGCGGTATATATTTCCGCCAACTTCATCGGAATCGCCAAATACGATATCGTAGAATGGGATGAAGTAAGTGAGGCTGTAGCCGAACAATTAGAGAACAATCTAAATGACGGAATGCCGATATTTACAGGCAATACGGACACAAAAAAGATCCCCATTAACATCTATGCCGAGAGCACGCCCAACCCTGCTGTAATGAAGTTTGTAGCCAACAAAAAACTGATTCATTCTAGTATAGAATTCAAAAATATAGACGAAACAAATCATGCCCCTTTGGCCAAAGCACTGTTCCATTTTCCTTTTGTAAAGGAAATATTTTTGGACGAAAACTATATATCGATTACCAAATATGAGATGGCAGAGTGGCAAGATATCGTAATGGAAATTCGCGACTTTATCAGAAATTATTTGGCAGAGGATAAAACCATTCTATCCAAAGAAAGTTTTGAACAGGTGACAGCAAAAGCAAGCCCCGAAACACACAAAGCACCAGAGCTAGACAGTATTTCCCAGCAAATAATCGCCCTTTTAGACGAGCACATTAAGCCTGCTGTAGCTAGTGACGGCGGAAACATACAGTTTCAACACTACGACAAAGACAATAAGATAGTACATGTTGTATTGCAAGGTGCATGTAGCGGTTGTCCTTCTTCGACATTTACACTCAAAAATGGTATCGAACAATTATTGAAAAGCATGATACCCGAAGCCGTGAACGAAGTAGTAGCGGCAAACGGCTAGTTTTTTCTTACGGCTTTTTAGGCTTTTACTTTGGTTTACAGTTTTTTTCCTATATATTTACGCTTAAAATCATAATAATATATCATATGGCTGTATTAAAAGTTATCGAAGTACTCTCGAGTTCCAAAAAAAGTTGGGAAGATGCTACCAGCAACGCAGTAAAACAAGCTTCTAAAAGTGTGAAAAACATTCGTTCTGTTTATGTACAAGACCAAAGTGCCGTGGTAGAAAACGGTAAGGTTATTGAATATCGTATGAACTTAAAACTTACTTTTGAAGTAAAATAAAAAGATCTTTTAAAAACACCTATACCGCTCGTATCTCTACTAGCGGTTTTTTTCTGTTTATATTTTCGTGCTATTTACAATGCCTTACAGCACAAAAAGCTAGATCTATAGCTCCTCTACTGTTTGGTATTTACTACAAAATCTTTTAAATAAAAAGGCTCGAAATAAGCAAGGTCTTCAAAAGTTCCTTTTTGATAGCTATCATATGCCAAAGCCGAGATATACGCACTAGACGGCACTTTCTCTTCCAAAAACTCGAAATTGGGGTGCTCCAATACCTCTTTTGTTTTCTCTACACAATTGCCGTACAAGTATACTTTGCCTTGTTTTAAGTAAGATCCATAGCTTTCTGTATCAAATATTTCTGCTTCTATGCCCCTTATTTGCTCTTTATTACTATTGTAAATGGCGGTGTATGCTTCCATTCTTCTTGCATCTAACATACAAACTACTACACCGTCGGCTATATTGGTAGCAGCAGCCAAAACATCCAAACTATCAACACCTATCAAAGGAATATCTAAAGAAAAACAGAGCCCTTTGGCAGCAGACACACCAATTCGCAATCCGGTATAAGAACCAGGACCTTTACTCACGGCTATCGCATGGAGATCCCCAAAGTCCAATTGCGCCATATGCAATACTTCTTTTATAAAAGGATGCAATTGTTCTGAATGAGAATATTTGTGGCTGTCTTGCTCCTTTATTGCTAGCAACCTCCCTTCTTGCGCCACACTTACCGAACAATTTGTGGTGGTCGTTTCTAATTGTAAAATATTTGCCATAAGAATGCAAATATAACAAGAATGTTTGTTTTTAATAGCCCGACAAATTGCCATGAAAGCAAGTTTGTCCAATAAAAAAAGCGGTTTAAAACCAAACCGCTTTTTATGGGTTTTTCCACAATGCAAAACCCATTTCTTTACATATGATAAGGATGCTTACTTCAATTCGTATATCGGAATTCCGAAATAAAACTCCAATACTTTCAATTTAAAAATATAATCGTATTTACTACGGATATGTTCTGCTTTGGCATTATCTACTCTTGCTTGTGCTTGGCTATAATCAAAAGCATTCATTAATCCCACTTCAAAACGGTCTTTTGCATACTGTAATGCCAATTCTCGTGCTTCTAAAGTTTTTGCAGCAGCTTCATAAGACTTTTGGGCCCCTATAGTATTGTTCCAAGCCTGATACACCGTATTGTTTAAGTTCAATTTATCTTGATGAAAACGATATTTTGCTTTTTCCAAATTCACTCTAGATCGTTTTACACTGTTTCTTGCAGAAAAACCATTAAAAACAGGTATACTCAAATTCAAACCAAAACTATGTCCTAAATTGTCGCTCAATTGGTCCATGATATTGTCGTGAGCGCCAATTACAGAAGCGAAATTTGGTCGTACTACATTCTCACCAGTTCCTTCTACTTGTCCAATAACTGCAAACGGATTATTGGTATCTGGCACGGCACCTATTACCCGATCTTGATAAGAAATACGTGTATTAAACCCATAAGATCCAGATAAAGTAGGTAACAAGGTTCCTTTGGCTAACTTCACATCCAATTCGGCAGATTTTACGCTCATCTCAGAATTTTTAATATCATTCCTAAAGGTCAAGGCCTTTTCGTATATCTCATTGGCCGATTTTTCCATAATGGTAGCCGGAGGGATCATATAGCCTTCATCCAACACATCAAAATTTGCGTAGTCCTCTATAAGCAGCAATTGCGCCAAAGAGATTTTGGCCAACATGAGGCCATTTTCTGCATTCACTATCTGCTGCTGTTGTGTTGCTGCAGTTGCCTCTATATCTAGGATATTTCCCCGAGGCACTACCCCATTTTCTACCAACTCCTTGGTGCGGTCTAAGTTTTGTTTGGTCACTTCATACTGTGCTTTAGCTGCATTTAGAGACTCTCTATTAAATAGTACTTGTAGAAATGAATTGGCCACATTTAAGGCTATATCATCTTTAATATTATCCAATTGATACTGGCTAGCCTCTGCTGCCAATCTTGCCTTTTTTAATCGATTTACATTTTGCAATCCATTAAAAATGTCAATACTGGCATTTAAACCACCACTAGAGAACTGGGTGGTGAGATTTTCTAGCAAACCTGTGGTGATATTTTGGTTCAAACCAATGTTCCAAGAATGACCTGCTCTCGCATTTACACTTGGCAAAAAAGCGCCAAAAGCATCTTTTTTGTTGATCTCTGCCAGTTCCAAATCGAGTTCTGATTGTTTTACAGATATATTGTTCTCCCAGGCATGCTCCACACAAGCGCGTAGCGTCCATTTTTTAGACTGTGCTTGTAGAGAAGAGACCGCTATAAGCACAAGGCCTAATATGATTAATCTTAACTTCATTTCTTCTTCAATTATAGAGACTAGTTGTTGTTTTCTTTTTTGTCGTCGTTTCGCTTCTTAGGCTCGGTTTTGTTCCACACCTTTACCTTATCCTCTTTGGTAAGCCCTTCCAAAATTTCTACATTTATCCCATCAGAAATACCTACTTTGATATCTCGGCGTTCGAACTTCTGCTCGCCCACTTCCACTTCTACATAAGGCTCATCGGTTTCTTTGTCGTGTTGCAACCAAGCCTCTTTAACAGAAAGTACGTCTTTTTTGGTTTCCAAAACAATAGAAGCATTTGCGCTATATCCTGCACGCACAAAATAATCATCATCTAAGGTAACATCTCCTTCTATTTTAAATTGTACCGCTCCAGATTCTTCATCTCCCTTTGGTGCAACAAAACGCAATTTTGCGTCAAATTCTTTATCTTCTATAGCTCCCAAGCTCACCTTCAACGGCATGCCAATTTTCAGTTTTCCAACTTCTGCTTCGTCTACCTTTCCTTCAAAAATCATATTACTCAAATCTGCAATGGTAGCAATGCTGGTACCGGCATTAAAGTTATTGGACTGTATAACCTGACTTCCTTTTTCTACTGGAACGGTCAACAAGGTTCCTGGAACTGTAGCACGGATATAGGTGTTGGCTACAGAAGAACCACCAGCAGAACCAACCTTTACGATCTGATAGTCCGAACGCGCTTGCTTTAATTCTTGAGTTGCTTGTTCAAAACGCAATTTTTGGGTGTTAAAATCCTGACTAGAAATCACCCCTTTCTCAAATAAGGCTTTGTTTCTGTTGTACTCTATTTGCACATTATTTAAATTGATTTCCGCATTGCGAATACGACCACGAGCAGAATTGAGCGACTGCTCGTTTGGAACTACTTTTACTGTAGCAATGAGGTCTCCCGCCTTTACCTGTACCCCTTCTTCTAGGTATACCTTATCGATAATACCAGAAATTTGTGGTTTAATTTCAATTTCATCCTCTGGAACTACCTTTCCTGTTGCTACAGTTTTCTTTTCTATAGTAGCTTCAAATGGGGTTTCCGAATCAAAAGTAATCGGAGATTTGCTGTTGGATTTGATAAAAAACGCTGCAGCCCAAAGCGCTCCAAGAACTAAAACTGCAATTCCGACGTATTTTAAAATTTTCATTCTTTTATAATTTAATATAGATTGGTTATCAATTGTTATTTATTCTTCTCTTAATGCATCAATAGGTTTGATACTTACCGCTCTTTGTGCCGGTATGAGACCTATAAGGGTTCCTAATATTACCATAATTGCCAAAGATGCTAGTACCAACGGTATGGGTACGGTTGGATTGGTGTACGGGAAATCGTCATTATTTGCTGTAAGATTGTTAATGAGGTTTAAGACGCCGGCACCTAAAATAATTCCCATTATACCTGCAACTAGGGTGAGGAATACCGATTCCAAGATGATCTGTCCTCGCACTTCTCCTGGCGTTGCTCCTAGTGCTCTTCGAACACCAAGTTCTTTGGTTCTTTCTTTTACCGATATCAAAAGGATGTTTCCAATTCCAATTACCCCAGCCAAAATGGTGGCTATACCTACTATGAGCGACAAAAACGTCATTCCTTTAGAAAAGCCCATAATACGACCAAACATCTCTCCCAGATTGAAAGAACCTATCGCCCTTTCATCCTCTGGGTGGATATCGTGTATTTTTTTAAGGGTTGATTTTATGTCTTTTTCTACTTGTACTACATCTACATCGTCATAGGCTGCTATGGCAAACCAGCCTACATTATCTCCCGTATTGTAGATTTTTTGAAAAGTAGTAAATGGAATATGGATATCGGTATCGCTATCCAAACCGCCTCCTTCTTTATATTTTACTACCCCAATAACTTGAAAATAGATATTATCGATTCGGATAAACTTACCTACGGCTTCTTCTCCTTTTTCAAATAAATCTGCTTCTGCTTTTTCTCCAATTGCACATACTTTGCGGCTATATTTTATGTCTTCATCATTGAGAAAACGACCACCATTATATATTTGTTTGGTTGCTATTTTGGAAGAAACTGGATAATCTCCGTACACACTATAATTATCGGAATGTTTTCCTCTAACTACTTGTGCCGGCCCACTTCCAAACATCCCTTTTACCATACGAGGAGCGATGTACTGAATTTCTGGCACCCTGTTTTTAAGGGTTTCTACATCCTGAAGTTTTAAATTGATTCTTCTACCTGTTTTATAGCCTTCATATGGTTTGCTAGTTGTTCTGGCCCAAGCGAACATACTGTTCATGGCAGTAAATTTAAAAGCCTCTTCAAATCCATTATCCAAGCCTTTGGCCGAACCAGATAATGCAATATAAATGAAGATTCCCCACAATACCCCAATTACAGTAATCACTGTACGCAGTTTGTTTTTTCGGATCGAACCGAAAATCTCCTGCCAAGTGTCTCTGTCAAATATAAATCTCATAATTATTCGTCTCTTAGTGCAACAATTGGATGAATTCTAGCAGCTCTACGAGCAGGCATATAACCGGCTAATGCGCCAAAACATATTAAAATAATAGTGGCAAACAATGCCCAGAAAGTGTCTATATACGGATTGGTAATAAAGAAATCCTCTAAAGTTTCTCCCAAAGAACTCAGCACGGCTATTCCAAGCATAAGCCCTATTACCCCAGAAACTGTAGTGATAAACACAGATTCCAACAAAATCATGGCAATAACATCTTTGGGCGTAGCACCCAAAGCTTTTCTAATTCCAATTTCTTTGGTACGTTCTTTTACCGTAAAGACCATTACATTACTAATACCTATAATACCGGCAATAATGGTTCCCAGGGCTACAAAAGACACGATCATCTGTAGCACTTTGGCAAACTGTTGGTTTTGCTTCAAATCGTCTGCAATATTCCGGATAAAAATTCCACGCCTATCATCTGGATGAATTTTCTTTTTATCTTTTAAAAACTTGGTCAATTGCCTATCAAACTGCATGGCTCCTGCATAGCCTATACTTGGTTTAAAACCCAAAACAATCTGATCTATTTCGTCTGTACTCTTTTCTAACTGCTGCTGGGTGGTATAAGGTGTGTAGATCATACGCTCCTCGTTGTCTCCACCATCGTCCTGAAATACACCAACAACCCGATAGTTTACCCCGTTGAGATCGATGAACTTTCCTATAGGATTGTCGCTGCCAAATAAGTCTTTCCGCACCATACGACCAATAACTGCCACCTTGGTTTTGTTCTTAATATCTTCTTGGTTTAGAAAACGACCGTACATCATGATGGTTTTCTCGGCAAACTGATGCCCAGGAGCAACTGCTCTGTTGGTATAATTATTCCACTGATTGTTGTAGGTCGCTTTTACACCTCTAAAGATACGTGGCGAAATAAATTCTAAAAACATCGGAAAATTGTCGCGTATGTCTTGCATATCACTATTATCCAACTCTATCAAGCGCTGTGACTTATAACCTTTATATGGCATAGAAGTACGCCCTCTTCTTATAAAGAATACATTGGTTGCATCGTCTTGAAAAAACTTATCAAAAGTATTAATGAGTCCGTTTCCAAACCCAAACAGCATTACAAAAAGGAAAATTCCCAAGGCCACACTAAACCCAGAGAGGAAGGTACGCAACTTGTTTTTTCGAATGCCCAAGAATATCTCTTTCCAAGTATCTCTATTAAACATATTGTGAAGCTCTTACTTGTTCTACCTTTTTATCTTCAACGATTACCCCATCTTTTAGCCGCACGATACGCGTACACATATCGGCTATATCTGGTTCGTGGGTTACAACCAATATGGTATTCCCTTCGTCGTTTATCTTTTGAATAAGATCCATTACTTCGTAAGAAGTTTTACTATCTAAGGCTCCTGTAGGCTCATCCGCTAAAAGCACCTTTGGTTCTGCTGCTAAGGCCCTAGCTATAGCCACCCTTTGTTTTTGACCACCAGATAACTCACTAGGCAAATGCCCTGCCCACTCTTTTAAACCTACTTTTTCTAAGTAAGCTAAAGATTTTTCATAACGCTCTTTCCTAGAAACCCTTTGGTAATACAATGGCAAGGCCACATTTTCTAAGGCAGTTTTATAATTGATCAAATTAAAAGACTGAAATACAAAGCCCAAAAATTTATTGCGATAACGTGCTGCCTTGGACTCGTTCATGTTTTTAATTTCTACTCCGTCTAGTACATAGGTTCCCGTATCCGCCACATCGAGCATCCCTAGTATATTGAGAAGTGTAGATTTACCAGAACCCGAAGAGCCCATAATAGCCACTAGCTCTCCTTCTTCTACAGAAAAATCGATTCCTTTAAGCACATGAAGTGAATTCTTGCCCATTTTATAGGACTTGTGCAGCTCTTTGATTGTTATCATATTTGATGGTTATATAGTTAGTGTTCCAAAGCACAGTTGCAGATAAGACTGTAAAACAAAAGAATTGTTACAATTAAATATCTAAAATATTTGTTAAATAATTGATTTTGAATGATTCTAGATAAGCCGCCACCCGCAAAGCATGCTATAATTCAGTTTGTTAACCCCACATCTTAGGCGTTTATTACTGTATACTTCCGATAGAAATGGACCAAATGGAGATCAAACCAACAACAGCTTAGTACATATATTCTCTGTTATAAGTAAATTATTTGTGCTAGACAGGTATACAACAGCACCAAAATCTACAAATTTAAAAGAAACTGTACGACAAAACTCATATTCGAAAATCGAGAATAAAAAATGTGTAAAATGTAAAAATGACATTTTTTGACAAATAAACATAAATTCTATTCTCTAAATTTGTTATGTATCCTACAATAATTATAGGATTTAGTATAATTAAAGCCCGATATTACAAGAAACAGTATTAATAACTGCATCTTAAATTCGCAGACAGTAATCATCGGGCTTTATAGCAAAAATAGAAAACTTACTACTAAAAACTAATAAACCAATAGCAATATGTTTCCCTCAAACAAATCAGACAAATACCCTCTAGAAATATTCGAAGAATATGATTTAAAAAAAGAAGGTCTCTCTTTAACTTTTAAAAAAGGAACGGATATCTCCGAATCGATAGACACACAGCAGCATATTACCTTTATCACCAAAGGGATTGTGCTTGTATACCGCTTACAAGAAAGTGGTAATATTTCCATAATCGATATTAAGAGTTCTGGTCAAATTTTACAACCAACCATAGACATATCTCTGGAAGACAAAGAAAGTACCCATTTTAAAGCCTATAGCCAAACAGAAATATGCGCCTTCAATCGCAAACAATTGTTTTTTAACCAAAAACCAGCTTGCAAAAAAGACAAAGTCGTTTCCAACTTCTTGATTCGAATTATAGAGAATGATATTAAATCCATATACCGTCAACTAGAATTCATTAAAGAATCTTCTCTAGAGAAACGGTATCAGATGTTCTTGGAAAGGTATGGCAATATCTACAACGATATTTCAGACCGATTGATTGCCAGCTTTTTAGGCGTGCATTTCACCACCTTGTCTCGCATGAAAACAAGATATTTTAATCTGTCCCAACAAACGGGTTAGATTCCTATAGGCTGTTATAAATAAAAATAAAATTGTATTTTAACAGCAGCTTACAATCCTATCGTAAGCACATTACAGCACCCCAAGACCTACCAACAGCAACACTGCGCTTGCGTTACTTTCCTTCCTCCTGTTTATTTGGAGTATGTTATGTTAAAACAAGAATTAATCATAGTAATATAACATATATCAAAATGACCTACATTGAAGAATTATTAAAAGAGAAAAAAAAGGAATTCGCCACCTTTAAAAAAGGTTTTAAACTTATAGAAACTGAAAATTTGTTTTTGGCAGCTAGTTGTGAGGCCGATATAGATTCCTTAGAACCTATAGGAAAAAACATTTACTACCCCTACACTTCGCTATTGTATTTAGAAAAGGGAGAACTCGAAATTACCCATGATGGGGTTACCCATATTTTGCCTGAAGGCTATTTTTACCTTGTACGAAAATGCACCGATGCCTATGTGCAAAGCCGTAAAAGCATTGCGCATCCGCTTTCGATAGCCCACGCATTTGCGATTTACGATCATTCCTTAAAAAATGTAATTTCTAAAATACCCAAGCCATCCCAATCGGAAAAGATAGAAGCGGAAGAACGCATATTTCGTATAGCAAGTCACGAAAATTTATACCGGGTAATGGAAACTGTAAAATATGCCATAGAGGAAGAATTGGAAATAGACACCAATAAAATGGAAGAATTGGTTTTGACTACCCTTCAAAGTATTGCTGAAGCTTCCCCCAAACATTATCAGCTATTTTATAACTACGCCAAACACGAACGCATCGATTTGGAAACCTTTATGAACAGAAATTTTTATTATAAATACAACCTAGAACAGTTTGCTATGATTTCTGGTAGAAGCTTATCTACCTTTCATCGCGAATTTAGATCTATATTTGGAACTACCCCACACCAATGGTTGCTTAAAAAAAGATTGCATTGGGCCGACACTTTGTTGCGCACTACCAACAGAAGTGTATCCGAGGTGGCTTTTGAAATGAGTTTTGAAGATCTTGCACATTTTAGCAAAGCCTATAAGAAAGAATTTGGGCGCAACCCTTCCAACACCCGTATAACGGAACCAGCTATACCACTACACTCTTTTGTACCCCCAACACAACGCTAGTATACCCTATCCAAAATATAACCAAGCCATTTCAATAGCAATTGAAGTAGCTTGGTTTGATATACCATTTCTAGTTTAAAATCACCCCCATAAATAGCTCTTTTTTCCTTTCTATTTCAACAAATCCCGAATTACGCATTAGAAAATCTATTATGGTATTTTATATTCATTTAGCTACAAAGAAAAAAATCATCTATTTCTTTTTAGGGCATTTTAAACTAGAATTGGCATTCATTGGTATATCCTATATTTAATCGTTTTAATTTTTAGTAGGTACAATTTCCATTTCTACCCTGCGATTTTCGCGATGTTGCTCTTGGGTACAAGAGGTGCAAGGGTGCTTTAGCTTATTTTCTCCTTGGCCTAAAATACGCAGTCGTTGTGTTGCAATATTTTTAGAAAGCAGATACGCTATTACGCTTTGCGCCCTTCTTATCGAAAGTTTTTGGTTATAACTAGAAGCTCCTATACGATCGGTATGTCCTATAACTAGTAGTTTCACGGATTGGTTTTTTTGTAAAAATTCGCTTACCTCATCCAAAACACTTTTCGCTTTTGGACTAAGTTGATAGGAATCAAAATCGAACAAAATTGTTGGAATATCGTATACAAGCTTGGGAGCTACAATAGCATCTTTTACTTGAGATGGGTCGTATGCTGAATTTACTACCTCAGAATCTTCTAATTCGGCAGGTTTCATGGCATCCAACATACGCTTTTCGAAATTCGAACTTTCGGTTGGTGAAAGACGAAAAATATCCATATTG
>JAOXRU010000171.1 GCA_025800395.1 Flavobacteriaceae bacterium | reverse complement strand
AATAAAATCTTTAGGTGCTAACCCGGTATTGTTTTTCTTTTGGTCGATAAGAAACTTAGTCATAAGCACCATAGTCTGGTTCCCGTTAAGTAAAATCATTTTTCCCTCGGTATCGCGAACAGCAATACCCAGTCTATCGCTATCGGGATCGGTACCAATAACCATATCTGCACCTATTTCTTCTGCTTTTTCTAAAGCCATTTTTAGTGCTTCCGGTTCTTCTGGATTTGGAGATGCAACGGTAGGAAAATTACCGTCTGGTACCCTTTGCTCCTCTATAATGTGCACTTTAGAGTATCCTGCACGTTCCAATACTGGTGGAATCATAGTTATGGAAGTACCGTGCAAGGAGGTAAAAACAATCGAGAGCTTGTCTTTTTCTGGCGCATTAAAACTACCATTTTCTACCGACTTCCGAATAAATATTTCGTCTATTTCTGTATCGATAATATGTATGTTATCTTGTTGTGCATCGAATCGAATATCTGCAAAATCTATGGCTTCAATTTCTTTGATAATTTCGCTATCCTGTGGCGGTACAATTTGTCCACCATCGGTCCAATATACTTTGTATCCATTGTATTCTGGTGGGTTGTGCGAAGCAGTAAGTACAATACCACAATGACAGTCTAATTGTTTTACCGCAAAAGACAACTCTGGAGTTGGTCGCAAATCTGAAAATAAAAATACTTGCACGTCATTAGCCGAAAAAACTTCAGCCACAAGTTTTGCCAAAGACTTGCTGTTGTGGCGACAATCGAAAGCAATAGCTACTTTGAGTTGGGAGTTTGGGTAGGCTTTTTTTAGATAGTTACTTAGTCCTTGGGTGTTTTTTCCCAAGGTGTATTTATTAATGCGGTTGGTTCCTACGCCCATAATACCGCGCATGCCACCAGTTCCAAAGGCAAGGTTTTTGTAAAACGCATCTTGTAATGCTTCTTGGTTTTGTTGCAAATTTGCAACGGCATTTCTAGTTTCTTCGTCAAAAGTATTGGTTTGCCATTTGTTGGCTTGCTCTTTTGCTATACGGAGTAATTCTTGCATAGTTTTTTAGATAGTATCACAATATTAGTCGCGAATGTTGATGTTGGAATATATTTTGTATCGATCTGTGTTTTTACGATTTCTCAGTGTAATTTCACCTAAAAATCCAGCGAGAAAAAATTGGGTGCCGATTACCATACTGGTTAGTGCAATATAAAACTGAGGACGCTCGGTAATTAGTCTGCCTTGGGGCGAT
>JAOXRU010000169.1 GCA_025800395.1 Flavobacteriaceae bacterium | reverse complement strand
TTTTCTTTTTCGAAGATGTGGAGGGTGTTATCTCTATCTAATTGGTATAATTTACCATTAGCATATTGGGGTACGTTATTGGCCAATCCTTCGCTATCTGAAAATGGATGTATCCAATCTATATTATGGGTCTCTTTATGTATGGCTATCAAACAGTCCAAACGATAGTCTACATCTGCTATATCGTTCATTTCTGCGGTAATGATATAATGGCTAGATGTAAGCACAAAGCCCGAAGTTCTTTTAATGGCAAGTATGTTTTCTTTTTCAAATGCTTTTGCCAGGTTTACTGTTCCTAGTTGTCCTGTTGACAAATCTATGTGCCACATGGTAAATCTAGAAAAGCCAACTAAGGTATTGTTAGCTGCATCCAACGCAGAACAAAAGGAAGGATTTATATGAGATTCTGAATAGACGCCCATCACACTAGGCGCATCATAGGCAGACCACTGGTGCAGCAGTTGGCCTGTGGCTATATCCAATGCAATGATAAGACCAGAAAAGCAGGAAACCAATAGTTGGTTTTCCCATACCCCTATAAACTTGTCTATTTCATAGGGCCGTTCTTCTGTTTTGTCATACAACCAAGTACCCAATTCCGCCAAATCAAACTGCCATTTGGGTGCGGCTTGGGGGAGAGAGAAGGCTTGGAGGTGACTCGTTGAACAGTTATAAAGCTCATTGTTATCAATAAATACGACACCATCTATAAATTCATCAGGTATTATAATAACCCCCCCTTTTTTATTTTCTAAAAAGTAATTGGATTCATTCCTATACAGTGGTTTATTATTAAATAAATTGACGCCTATTTGCTGAAAATTCAGTTTAACTTTTGTCTTTGATTTTATATCATAATTAAAAGTTTCATTTTCCCAATTTGAAAAAATCACACTATCTCCGACCACCTGAAAACCTGTTGTTTTCGTTTCATTAATCTCTAATTTGCCTATGTATAAACTCTTTTCAAACAAGGATTTCTTGTTTTTAAATACAACTTCATCATTGTATATTTTATACTCAGAAATATTATCTTTTTGACCTCTAACTTTAAACATTATTGAGCTTTTATAAAACTGTACAACTTACTTTTATCATCTAAAACTAAACCTTGAAATCTCTGCAAACCCACTAATTCATCTTGTGTCTTTAACAAATCCCCCCTTAAACTTTCATTATTCCAAATGATTTCAAATATCTCTTCCTTCTTAGCCAAAAACAACCCCTTAAACTGTTTTTTAATAAATTTTGCCCCATTGGACCCAAGCTTACGGGCCTCAAAGATATACTCCAAATCTTTCAAACTACCAATCTCCTTAAGATATCCATTTATAAACTGATCTACAAATTGTTTTCTGTATTTTAAAGGGTTTTTATTTAATCCACTCATTACATCACCCGCCAAATCGTCTAACCCATCTGAACCTTCTTTTAAGCTTTTAAGTTCGCGATACAATGGTGGTGGATTAGCCATAGTAATATCCGTTCTTTTCTTAGTACGGCCTATAGACTTTCCAAAATCTACAATATCAGCTCCGGTAAATCTTTGTTTTTTGATATACGTAAGGTGCTGAGACAATTCGTCGGCTATGGGTAAATTCTGAAAATTTTTAATCAATTTACCATCTACCCTTCTCCCTTTTGCCCATTGAAAGAGTTTCTTGCCTTTATTAGAATGCCTAATATCAAAATTGGCAACAAAATAGTCTATTTCTTCTAAAAATTCATCCATAGAAGAACGATAAGACCTCCCTTTGTTACCACAAGCATTACATTTTAAATCCGAATTATTCTTTAAAATCGCTTGCAATTCCTTCTCCCAATCTGCCCCCAGAGCGTTTCTAAAATTGCTTTTGACATCTGTCATTTGGG
>JAOXRU010000143.1 GCA_025800395.1 Flavobacteriaceae bacterium | reverse complement strand
ATCGCGATAAACGATGGTGGAAACCAAACGAAAACGTCACCTATCTTCGTGCAAACAGCGCGTAAGATAGTACAATCAATGTTTCCTGTGTTTCTTCGCGGATCGGAGAGGTCAAATTCATTTTGGAGTTAGCTATCTATTAATGGATATTAACTATACAAGTCTGGTTTTTATTGTTGAAGGCAAAACAACAGTGACAGATGAGGTATTCCTGTACTTTTTTAGGTGCGAAAGGGAATGTGTAAAAACTAATTACCCCTGGGTGGTTCTAATTAAGAATTGAAGATTTCTACCGCAAATATGGACCCCTAATGCGTGCACTAAATTTGGGGGTCTGGCTTGTAATGCACATAGTCTTCTTTTCTTTTTCTTTGCTTTTTGCTGTTTACTTATAATCTGTAATAACTGTTTTGTAATAGAATTAATTTGGCACGCCACGACTAGCATTTTTTGGCTAACTGCATGCCAAGAAATTGTACAGGTGATATTTTGATAATAAATGTCTTGTCTTGGTAGCATGAGTGTAAGATTGGGAGAGTAAGAAAAGCTGTTTTGAGTTCTCCCAAACTTTCACGAATGTTACCATAACATTATGGAAATTAGTAAAGAAAGTTTTCTATTTCTGTTGTGAAATACACGCTCAGAAATTTTTT
>JAOXRU010000132.1 GCA_025800395.1 Flavobacteriaceae bacterium | reverse complement strand
AGATCCCATTATAGATAAAAAAGGATCCGATCGATCCTGCCAAAACAATTGAGACAAGTGATGTGACTGTCAAAAAATTGGATAAAATGGACGATTTAATGCCTCAGTTTTTTGAAGGGAAATTAAAAATGAAGACCAATTTTTTCACGAATAGCGAAAGCTACGTTTTGGTAAACCAAAAGGGGGAAGACATTGGCATCCTCGAACTCGGCCCCAGAGCCCTTGTTGGTAACGTTATAGATTTTTTAAACGAGCAGGTACGTGTTTACGGAACTACGGAGCCAAATCGATTTGGGCCTTCCTATATTATTAACGCCACATCTATACAATTACAATAACCCTACCCTATTACGTATGCAAATAATCGATGGTAACGCGATCGCCTCCCGAATATTAGAAGAGGTAAAGCAGGATGTTGCCAAAATAAAGGGCAGAAAACCAAGCGTTGTTTTTATCCGATTAGGCAATGATCCGGCATCCATCTCATACGTACGCAAAAAACAAACAACGGCTAAGGTTGTCGGGATTGAGAGCAGATTACTTGAGCTTTCAGAAAATATTACACAGCAAGAACTGTTTTCCATTATAGACGAATTGAACGCAGATGAAACGCTGGACGGTATCTTGATACAAAGCCCTTTGCCGCCTCATATTAACCCAACAGCAACGTTCGCAAAAGTCTCTCCGATTAAGGATGTCGATGGTTTTCACCCCATAAATATAGGTAAAATTTGCCAAGAAGATTGCAGTG
>JAOXRU010000091.1 GCA_025800395.1 Flavobacteriaceae bacterium | reverse complement strand
TGATCCTGTCATCTTTGCAGATTTACGCGAGCACGTTGGAATGTTACCGACAAAGCTACCAAGCTGGGGGTCACGAACATATTTTTAATTTCCAAACATTTTTGGTTGGAGGGTTGTGGGTAAATAGAAGGCAAGCAGTTGTATTCTTAATCTTCATTGCATTTGTACAGTATGTAAGCTTTATTGGAATCTGAGTTTTCCACACAAACAGTGAATTTCGCGCCCTTTAAAACCCCGCCAACATGGCCAAAAAACTTGAAAAGCCGAGTCTCGTATGTTTCGCCGAGTTCGCGCAGAGTACAGATTTTCACATCCCTTTATCGAAATATTCGGGATCGCAAGTGGAATGATCGACCTCTTGGAATAAAAAATATTAGGAGCGAATTAAGAGGAGCCTCCATATACACTATATCCTTGAGTCAACCTTTGCGCTTATCTTGCTATTTTTAGAACTGTCTTTTCTGCAGGGGGTTTCAAATTACCGCGAAAATCTGTTTCCGCTAACGTCCGCATACAAGCGCCCAAAATAAAATGGCGG
>JAOXRU010000082.1 GCA_025800395.1 Flavobacteriaceae bacterium | reverse complement strand
AATTTGTTCTTTGCTGCAACTACGATGTGCATATGCTTCCAATTAGCCTCCCTAGGTATTACAAAGAGCGCTTTGAGTGCTTTGCAGAGTGTTCGGCAGCTAAACAAACAAAGGAATGTGATCTGTCGCATGAGGCAATATCCAATACAATTATATGGAACAACAAGTTTATTTGTATTAATGGGAAGTCTGTTTTCAACAAAAAGCTTGCTAGCAAGGGCATAATTAGAATTGGTGACCTAATAACAGCGGAAAATCGACTCATTACCTCGTGCAATCTGATTGAGCGTAATTTCTCTCCAATCGAAGTTTTTGAACTTATATTATGACTCTAGTAGGTGCTACCCCTACAAAATGGCGTCAATCTTTGAAGCTAAATGGATATATTGATAAACAAAGGTTCGTCATTCAAGAAAAGACTCAGTTAAATTTGAAGGGTCACTGCGTTCTAATTAGCAAGGCTATTTCTAAAGGTATCGGTTCCGAATTACGATCAAAAATCACAACTCCACCAACTGCCCAGGCGAGGTACGCAGCTATTTTCAAAAACAATCTGCTAGAATGGAAAGACATATATAAATTGCCGTTTAGAGGAGCATTAGATAGAAAATCAAGAGAATTCCAGTATAAATTACTAAATAGATATTTGGTAAAGAAGGTTCTACTGAAAAAAATGGGAAAAACAATGTCGTCAGCCTGTTCTTTCTGTGGTATCGAGGACGAATCCCTCGAA
>JAOXRU010000066.1 GCA_025800395.1 Flavobacteriaceae bacterium | reverse complement strand
ACAACTAGTTTGTCGTCTTTATCGGTTTGTGCATCCTTAATTTTTTCTTTTAATTCCTCAAAAGTAAAATAAGTACCATCTACAGTTGGATACAGCGCAAATTGTTTTGCTTTATCGAAGAATTTTTCTTCGGATAACATGCCGTATTCAATAACCACTTTAATATCGTTCCATTTCTTTTCAAAATCTTCTCGATCTCCGTTGAATAACGATTTGAGTTTGTCTGCAACTTTTCTAGTGATATAACTGGCAATTTTCTTTACGTTGCCATCTGCTTGTAAGTAAGAACGCGATACGTTTAATGGAATGTCTGGCGAATCAATTACACCTCGCAGCATGGTTAGAAACTCGGGAACAATACCTTCTACATTATCCGTAACAAAAACTTGGTTTTGATAGAGCTGAATGCGGTCTTTCTGCATGCTCATATCGTTGCTTAGCTTCGGAAAATATAAGATACCAGTTAGGTTAAAAGGATAGTCTACATTAAGGTGAATATTGAAGATTGGTTCTTCAAACTGCATCGGATATAATTCTCTGTAGAAGCTCTTGTAATCTGCTTCTTCCAAGTCTGCAGGTTGTTTGGTCCAAGCAGGATTGGGATTATTTACAATATTATCTACTGTTTTGGTTTCGGGTTTTGCATCTTCTGCGGCTCCTTCTGGTAGGGGTAAGGTTTCTTCTTTTGTTCCAAATTTGATCGGAATCGGCATAAACTTGTTGTACTTTAACAACAATTCGCTAATGCGGTTTTCTTCCAAAAACTCGGTACTATCTTCTGCGATATGTAAGATGATCTCAGTTCCTCTTTCGGTTTTGTCATGTGCTTCCAGAGTGTACTCTGGGGAGCCATCGCAAGTCCAATGGGCAGCAGATGCAGCGGTATGGGATTTGGTGATAATTTCCACCTTGTCGGCTACCATAAAGGCCGAATAGAATCCCAATCCAAAATGTCCGATGATGCCGGCATCATCTACCTTGTCTTTGTATTTGTCCAAAAATTCTTCTGCTCCAGAAAAAGCCACCTCATTGATGTATTTCTGCACTTCCTCTTCACTCATTCCCAGACCTTGGTCGATGATGTGTAATTTTTTGGCCTCTTTGTCGATCTTGATTTCGATAATCGGATTGCCATATTCGGATTTGCTTTCCCCTATTTGGGTAAGATGCTTTAATTTTAAAGTAGCATCGGTTGCGTTTGAAATCAATTCTCTTAAAAAGATTTCATGATCACTGTATAAGAACTTTTTGATTAAGGGGAAAATGTTTTCAACAGAAACATTAATATTGCCTTTTGCCATTATTGAAATTTTAATTTTTTAATTGTTTGGCAGCTATAGGACAAAAAAAATACCAAGGAAGGGAGGTGTGACAAACTGACATTTTTTTACTATTTTTAGCAACAATCCATAGTTGGAAGTTATAAAATTGGCAGTATGCATAAAGAAATACCAGATGTAAAAAGTACTTTTGAAAAGCAATTGGCTTATCAGCAAAAAATAGGAAAGCAACCAATGAAAAAGCGCAAAGCGCAATTGAGGGCTTTAAAAAAAGCAATACAAGAAACCTATAGACAGGAGTTGTTTGAAGCTTTAAAAGCAGATTATAACAAGCCAGTTACAGAAAGCGAACTCACGGAAACATATCCTGTGGTTGGAGAAATAAAGCATGCCTTATCCAATTTGCGCAAATGGATGGACAAGCATCCTGTAAACACGCCTATTGGACTTATGGGTTCTAGCAGTTATATTCAATATCAGGCCAAGGGGGTTTGTCTTATTATTGCGCCTTGGAATTTTCCAGTGAACCTCACTTTGGGGCCTTTGGTTTCGGCTTTAGCAGCTGGAAATAGCGTAATAATAAAACCCTCGGAGCTTAGTCCGCATACTTCTGCGGTTGTTGAGAAAATTATTAAAAATTTGTATCCAGAGGAAGAAGTGGCGGTATTTCAGGGTGGTGTGCCAGTTTCTACGGCTTTGTTAGAACTGCCATTTAATCATATATTTTTTACGGGAAGTACTGCCGTAGGGAAAATTGTTATGCAAGCGGCGGCCAAAAACCTGACTTCGGTTACCTTGGAATTAGGAGGTAAATCGCCTACTATTATAGATGAAACGGCGTCCGTTAAACAATTGGTTCCTATGCTATCTTGGGCGAAATTTTTAAATAATGGACAGATTTGTATCGCCCCAGATTATGTGTTTGTGCACGAGTCTAAAGCAGCAGCCTTGGTTGAGGCTCTTGAGGAACAAATAGAAAAATCCTATACTGCCAATCCGGAAACTTCCGATTCTTACGGAAGAATTATTAATTCTAGACATTTCGATCGGATCAACGAATATTTAGAGGAAGCCAAAAAACAAAATGCAAAAATCACTGGAGGGAATCCCAACCCAGAATCCAATTTTATTCCACCTACTTTGGTGGAAAATATCTCCGATGATAGTAAATTGTTGAAGGAAGAAATATTTGGTCCCGTATTGCCTATAAAAACGTATAAAAATTTGGAAGAAGTGGTGACTTATATTCAAAAAAGAGATAAACCATTGGCACTTTATATTTTTAGTAAATCGAAAAAAAATATACGGTATCTCATGGAAAATACCAAAGCAGGAGGGACCGCAATCAATGCAGGGGTACTACACTTTAATAATCATCATTTACCTTTTGGTGGCGACAATGCCAGTGGAATTGGAAAGTCACATGGGTTCTTTGGTTTTAAGGCATTCTCTAACGAAAGAGGGGTCTTGCACCAACACCTGCCTTCTGCCATTCAATTGATGTTTCCACCATATACTAGTTTTAAAGAAAAATTAGCAAAGCTAACAGCTAAGTGGTTTTAAGTAGCTTATTTATTGTCTGCAATGTGAACAAGAAAGAAACATTAGTCCAGCGTTATTTAACCTATTTGGAGCATGGAGAAATAGACAAAATTGTATCTCTTTTTTCTAAGGGTAGTATGGTAAAATCTCCTTTATATGGAGAAAAAACGGCAAGACAATTTTATGAGGCATTAAAGCGAGAAACCCAACAATCGGTTTTAACGTATTAAGACCTTTTCGAAGCCCTTAATAGTGGTAATATTGCTTTATTTTAACTATAAATGGGTGTTACAATCTGGTAAAACAGTTGCTTTTGATGTGGTAGATATCATAGAATTGGATACCAACTACAAAATAAAAAAGCTTACTATAATTTACGACACTAAGGAAGTTCGCGATAATTTTAAAGAGAATTGCTAATTCAGACTGAATTTAGATAATATTTATTATCCTTTCAAATACAATGGCTTAAGCTTGGTTTGCTGTGGTATAGGTGGTTTTGTTTTTGCGTAAAACAATGCTAGTTACTTTTTATTTATATATTCGTGATGAAGAACTAACAAGCGAAAAGCTGAAAATTAATTTAATCCTATGTATAACTCAAAAATTATAGGTTTGGGTAAATACTTACCTGAACAGGTGGTTACCAACAACGATTTGACTGCCTTGATGGATACCAGCGATGAATGGATTCAGGAGCGAACGGGTATTCAAGAAAGGCGTTGGGTAAAGCCCAGAGACGGAGACACAACTTCTATGATGGGGGTAAAGGCGGCTCGTCAGGCTATAGATCGTGCGGGCATCGATAAGGATGATATCGATTTTATCATATTTGCAACCCTTAGTCCAGATTATTATTTCCCTGGTCCTGGGGTGCAAGTTCAAAAAGAATTAGATATTAAAACAGTTGGGGCATTAGACATTCGCAACCAATGTTCTGGTTTTATATACGCAATTTCTGTGGCCGATAATTTTATTAAAACTGGCATGTATAAAAACATTTTGGTTATAGGTTCCGAATTGCATAGTCATGGCTTAGACAAAACCACACGCGGTAGAGGTGTTACTGTTATTTTTGGAGATGGTGCAGGTGCAGCCATCCTTAGTCGAGAAGAAGATAATAATAAAGGATTGTTGTCTACTCATTTGCATTCGCAAGGAGAGCATGCCGAAGAATTATCGTTAATTGCTCCTGGAATGGGGAAACGTTGGGTAAACGACATCCTCACAGATAACGATCCAGACGATGTTTCGTATTATCCGCATATGAATGGGCAATTTGTATTTAAAAATGCGGTAGTTCGGTTTAGTGAGGTTATTATGGAGGGTTTGCAAACCAATGGTTTAGGGCCTCAGGATATAGATATGCTTATACCGCATCAGGCAAATCTGCGTATTTCTCAGTTCGTGCAAAAGAAGTTTAAACTTGGAAACGATCAGATTTATAACAATATTATGCGATACGGAAACACCACTGCTGCTTCTGTACCCATTGCATTATGCGAAGCTTGGGAAGAGGGAAAAATTAAAGAAGGAGATACGGTTGTGTTAGCTGCCTTTGGAAGTGGATTTACCTGGGGAAGCGCTATTATTAAATGGTGATACGACAGTAATCTTATTCTGGGGGTTCCCCACCAAAGCTTAGGCTATGGCGGGGCGGGCCATCCGCTGTATCTTTTACAGCTCTCTGTAAAAGGATGCCGCTACTACCCCTAACCCTATAAAAAATACCAAACCAAAAACTGGTTTGGTATTTTCGTTTAGGATAGACAATGATTTATACCGGTAATGTCAAATGGTAAATGGTATTACCAAATCAAAAGCGACTATCTTTCGACAGTCGCTTTCGTACTATAAACCTACAATTTACACTAACCATCAACTATAAAAGAAATTGTGGGAATATAGTTTATTGTTTTTTTAGGACGGATTAAAATAATCCACCTCCTTGTTTTTCATTTTTATCTCTTTGTTTTCTGCTTTTTGCTCGGTATTTACCACTACCAAATCTATAAGATAGGTTGGCGGTAATGGTTCTGCTCTCCCAACGGAATTCACCAACTGCAGGAGAAGGTAATTCGGTGTCGAAACCAAATTTCATGGTGTCAAATACATCGTTAAAGTTGAACGCAATAGTTCCTTTTCCTTTGGCAAAGCTATATCTCGCACCAAGATTTACAAAGTACATCTCTTTGGGGTTGAATTGCAAGGTTTCGCTTGGACCTCTATACATTCCAAAAGCAGATAAACTTAGTTTTTTAGTAAGCTTGAAGTTATTAAACATTCTAAAGTTGTAAGTCGTGTTTTCTACTTCGGTTTTTCGCAATTCAATATCGGCCTCGGTTGCTACATCTGGCGATAGGGTTAAAGCTTCTACAATTCCAGTTTGTGTTTGTGTATATAAATCAAAGCTAGCATTTATGCTCCACCAATTGGTTGGACGATAACGACCAGATAGTTCTATACCATAGGCATTGGTATCGTTAAAATTATCATTAGAAATGATGTTTTTGCGAAAATCTGTTCTGTCTACAAATAGTACTTGGTTTATTTCGTCATTTATTAGTCTGTAGAATACACCAGAAGTTAAACTCCCTCCTTTAAAATTTCTTGTATAGTTTAATTCTAAGGAATTGGTGAATTGAGGTTGCAAATTTAGGTTTCCAACCTGAGAAATTAAAGGGGTGCTCCATTCGCGAATTGGGTTTACTTGTCCTAGTCCCGGTCTGTCTACTCTGCGACTATAGCTAAATTGGTAGTTGTTTTTTTCACTAGGAGTATAAGTGATAAATGCGGATGGATACACTTGAAAATAATCATTTTCGAATGGAATAAGCGTTTCAGTTTCGTTATCTCTTCTGCTTTGCAATGCCTCTGCCTCTACGTTTACTTGCTCTGCTCGTATACCTGCTTGAGCAGTCCACTTGTCCCATTTTTTACTAAATGTAGCATAGGCAGAATATATATTTCTAGTATAATCAAAATTGGTGCTAGGAGTGGGAATACTTCCTTCTACTGGGTCTATAGATGTTCCTGTGGAACTGTAATCTTCTAAAGAATTGAATAATCTTACTTCTGCACCCAATTCTAGTTTCATACTTTTTCCAAGTGGATTTACATAGTCTAGATTTCCAGTAAAGCGCTTTCTGGTTTTAAAAATATCTTCATCAAAATTTGGCTGGGCATTATTTCCTGAGAATCTTTGGAACGTAAAATCATCGCTATCGAAATAATTATAATCGGCTTCTAATTCAATATTGTGCCCTTCTTTATCGAATTCTCTTTTATAATTGAAATTATATTGGGAAGCCGCATTGTCAGATAGGTTTCTAAAATTATGACGTTGGTTAAGGGGGGCTTGATTTGGATAAACGATATCTGTCCCTCCTCGAAATTTGCCATCGTTCAATCGTTGGTTGGTAAATACAGAGAGAGTGTTTTTATCATTTAAATAAACATCTAAGCCTACTTTAAACAAATGGTTTTTTCTATTGTCTAAAAATCGAAATATTTGATCTCTGTTTTCATCTGGATTTGGATAGCTTGAGGTTACTTCGCCACCATTCTCGTTTTTGCTAATATTATTTCCATAGTTTCCGTAAATATTAAATTTCCCTGTACGATAGTTTAAGTTTAGAGCACTGTTAAATTTGGCTCTATCCTGATATGCTAAGGACATGTTTAAGCTACCATTGAAACCAACCATTGCATTTTTGTGTAAAACAATATTGATGATACCGCTCATACCTTCTGGGTTGTATTTGGCAGAAGGATTGGTGATTAACTCTATAGATTTAATCGAAGAGGAAGGAATTTGCTTTAATAAATCTGCAGCAGGAATATTAGACATTTTTCCATCTATCATAACCCGTACATTGGCATTACCACGCATAGAAATGGCTCCGGTCTGTTGGTCTACGTTAACCGAAGGGAGATTGTTCATAATATCCGAAGCAGTTGGCCCGCTAGTTACTAGATCTTTACCAACATTTATCACTTTTCGGTCTACCTTTTGCTCTATGGTACTGCGTTCTGCAACTACTTCTACACCATCCAATGCTTGGGCTTCTTCTTCGAGATAAATCGTTCCTAAATTGTGCTTACGATTCTTTTTGCTGATTTCAAGGGTCTTGGAATATGGTTTATAACCAATATATTGCACCACAAAGGTATACTTTCCAGCCTTTATTTTTTCAATTTCAAAGTTGCCGTTGTCGTCTGTTATGGCTCCAGTAACGGTGCTGCCGTCTGCTGCATTTTTTAATACTACATTGGCATAGGGAATAGGTTGTTTTAGTGTTTTGTCTAATACTTTTCCAGAAATGGTCCCAATTCGAAGATCTTCATTTGCTGTGTTTGCAAAACTAAAATTGTTTAGACTTGCAAAAAGTATTAAAAATGATAATACTGTTCTCATGATTTTGATTGATGAATGGTTGTTATTTAATTTTGTTATGTTGATGATTAATTGACGACTTATAGTATAAATTGTTACTGAAATATATTTACTTTAACAAAAGCTTAACAGATGAAAAAAACATTAGTATTTGGGGCATCTTTAAAGCCCAATAGGTATAGTTATATAGCGGTAAAGAGACTAAAAAGCGCTGATGAAGAGGTTTTTGCGTTTGGATTAAAGAGAGGGAGTATACAGGGCGTGAATGTGGAAAATGAGGTTCCAAAAATCATTAATTTACATACCGTAACCTTATATTTATCTGCTAAAAATCAGCAAGAATACTATCAACAAATTATAGATTTAAAACCAAAACGGGTGATTTTTAATCCTGGGGCTGAAAATCCCGAATTTAGTCGGCTTTTAATAAATGCCGGAATAGAAGTAGAAGATGCTTGTACCTTAGTTTTGCTTTCAACGGCTACTTATTAAGTAAAGCCCAACAAAAGTTAATAACCCGTTTAGCGGTAAAAGCTCATAACCAATAACATATCCGCCTATAGCGTCTGGAGAAATGGTGCTTAAATAATACACAATACCCAATGCCACCAAAACTACGGGGATAACAGCAGCGTCAAATATATGTCGTTTCGTAAAAATCCCAAATGCAAATAATCCTAGTAAAGGGCCGTATGTGAATGTAGCCACGGTGAGTAATCCATCAATTACGTTCCTGTCTAATACGTGCTTAAAAATAATTACTACAATTACCAATAGAAAACTCATAGCAATATGGGTGGTTTTACGTAATTTTTTACGACTGGCTTCGGGCTTATTGTTGATGTTTAAAAAATCTACACAAAAGGAAGTGGTTAAAGAGGTTAATGCGCTATCTGCGCTACTATAGGCTGCAGCTATTAATCCTAACATAAAAGTAATGGCAATACCAATTCCTAAATTGCCGTTTAAGGCAATCTCTGGGAATAATAGATCTGTTTTTGCTTTCCCATCCATAAGAGGAATGGCAATATTCTGGTTTTCTGCATAAATAAATAATAAAGCACCTAGAAGTAGAAACAAAAAATTAACGAATATGAGTACAAGGCTAAAAGAAACCATATTCTTTTGTGCTTCCTTTAGATTTTTGCAAGTGAGGTTCTTTTGCATCATATCCTGATCTAAACCTGTCATACAAATAGCAATAAACATACCGCCAAAAAACGATTTTATAAAGTGTCCTCTTGCATTAATATCGTCGGTAAACAATATTTTGTTGTATTTTTTTAGCTCTTCAGATTGTAAAAAATCGCTAAAACTCCACTGCATGGCATCGGTGATGAGGTAGATAGAAAGACCTACCGAAATAAGCATAAACAAAGTTTGTAGGGTGTCTGTCCAAACAATGGTCTTAATGCCGCCTTTAAAAGTGTAAATCCAAATAAGTAAAATAGATAGAACCACAGTTGCTTCGAAAGGGATGCCTAAGGCATCAAATACAAATTGTTGCAATACAATGGCTACCAAGAATAATCGGAAACTTGCACCAATCACTCTCGAAATAAAGAAGAAAAAAGCTCCAGTTTTATAACTCACCGTTCCAAAACGATCCTCTAAATATTGGTAAATAGAGGTAACATTCATGCGGTAATAAATAGGCATGAGCAAATAGGCAATTACAAAGTAGCCGATTAAATACCCGAAAACAACTTGCATATAGCCAAATTGAGCTCCTTCTACCCAACCAGGTACCGAAATAAAGGTAACTCCAGAAAGTGAAGCTCCTATCATTCCAAAAGCTACTACGTACCAAGGAGATTGTTTGGCAGCCTTAAAAAACACTTCATTACTGTCTTCTTTTCCAGTAAGGTAAGAGATTAAAAGCAATACTCCAAAGTATGCAGCAATAAGTATGAGTATGTGTAAGGGTTGCATAAAAAAGTGGTTTGGTGTGCTAACATATGAAAAATGTTTGAATGTAGTAGCGTTATATAGAAAGCTTTTCTTTAGATTTGATTGTTGTTATCCATAGTTTATGCTATGGGTGGTATGACGAGAACAGCAACAACAACTTTTGGGGGGTGTACAAATCGTTTAGAACATTATCGGGTAAAAGCCAATGGCGAATTTCTGCAACAAATGCTGTAAACCTAGCATGCTCTTAAACTCTACGATTTGGGAGGTGCGATAGGATTTTTGCATATATTTTTGAAGGAGCTCTTAAAATTTAACATTTAGTATTTAAAATTGACCAAGGTCTTTGTAATTTTGGCAGATGGAATTTTCTTCAAAACTCTTAGAGCAGGCGGTAGAAGAAATTAGTCAGCTGCCAGGTATAGGAAAGCGCACAGCTTTGCGTCTTGCTTTGCATCTACTGAAACTGCCCACAGAAAACACCAGTCGCCTTACCAAAGCTCTGGAACAATTGAAAGAGAAAGTAAAGCTATGTGCTTCTTGCTACAATATATCCGATGCTCCTATTTGTTATATTTGCAGCAATCCCAAACGAGATAAATCTACCATATGTGTAGTAGAAGACATCAGAGATGTGATGGCTATAGAAAACACTGGCCAATTTAGGGGGCTTTACCATGTTTTGGGGGGGAAGATTTCTCCGATCGAAGGGGTGGGACCACAAGATTTGTATATAGAGGCGCTTATGGATCGGATAAAACAAGGAGAAATTAAGGAGTTAATATTTGCATTGAGCTCCACTATGGAAGGAGATACTACCAATTTTTATATCTATAGAAAAGTACAAGATTTCGATTTGAAGGTTTCGACCATAGCTAGAGGAATTAGCGTTGGAGATGAGTTAGAATACGCAGATGAGGTTACTCTTGGGCGTAGTATTATGGATCGAGTCCTTTTCGAGCGCACCCTAAAAAAGGATTAGGTTCTTGGTTATTGTTCTTTTAAAATGATGTAATTTTATAGGGTCTTTTGCGTTAAATTTAATGCTGTAGATGCGTATTGCTATGAATTTATAATATTAAATATGAGTATTATTTATTAATTTTGCAATTTATTAGTTGAATTAAGTCACTAAATTATCAATATGTCAAAATTTGAATTAAAATTGCCCAAAATGGGAGAAAGTGTGGCAGAGGCTACAATTACTTCTTGGTTGAAGGAAGTTGGTGATATGGTTGAATTGGATGAAGCTGTGGTAGAGATTGCTACAGACAAAGTGGATTCTGAAGTGCCTAGTGAAGTGGAAGGGATATTGGTAGAAAAACTATTTGAAGTGGATGATGTGGTGCAGGTAGGACAAACTATTGCCATTATCGAATTGGAAGGGGAGGCGACTGCAACTGTCTCTTTGGAAAAGCTAGAAACAGAATCTGAAGCACCAGCCGCAGCAGTGGCTGCTGCGGAAATTGAGCAAGAAATAGCAGTGGTGCAAGAAGCAGCACAGCCAGTAGCTATAGAGAACTTTTCGGCTAGCGACCGCTTTTATTCTCCTTTGGTAAAAAATATAGCTAAGCAAGAAGGGATTTCGATGACAGAATTGGATGCCATACCCGGAACAGGAAAAGATGGCAGGCTTACCAAGAAGGACCTAAAAAAATATTTGGAAAATGGTAGGCTGAAGATCGCCAATGACAATACGAAACAACCTTCGGTAGTTGGTTCGCCTAGTGCTCCAAAAACTACCAAGATGCCAAAAGTAGCGGTTGCTCCTAAAGTGACGCCGATTCCTTCGGGAGAAGATGAGATTATTGAAATGACCCGAATGGGGAAACTCATTGCCCATCATATGCAAGAAAGTGTGCGTACTTCTGCTCATGTGCAAAGTTTTATAGAGGTGGATGTCACCAATGTAGTACTTTGGCGAAAAAAGGTAAAGGATGTCTTTTTGCAAAAAACAGGAGAAAAGCTCACTTTTACCCCAATTTTTATGGAGGCAATAGCCAAAGCTTTGGGAGATTTCCCTATGATGAATATATCTGTAGATGGAGATCATATCATCAAAAAAAGCAATATCAACCTCGGTATGGCAGCAGCCTTGCCCGATGGTAATCTTATAGTTCCAGTAATAAAAAATGCCGACCAGCTCAATATGGTGGGCATGGCAAAAGCGGTAAACGATTTGGCCAATAGAGCAAGAGCTAACGCTTTGAAACCAGACGAAATTCAAGGAGGTACGTATACCGTAACTAATGTAGGTAGCTTTGGTAGTGTTTTTGGTACCCCTATCATCAACCAGCCTCAAGTTGGGATACTCGCTTTGGGAGCTATTCGAAAAATGCCTGCGGTTATCGAAACAGCAGACGGAGATTTTATTGGAATCCGACAAAAAATGTTCCTCTCGCACAGCTATGACCATCGCGTGGTAAATGGGGCTTTGGGAGGCTCGTTTATAAAGGCAATCAAAGAATACTTGGAGGCCTGGAACATGGATAGAGAAGTCTAAACGATAATTTAAATAGCAAAAATACCTATTGGAAGTTTCGGACTTTTGTTAGGTATTCTTATCTTGGTGCCACAAAAACTAAAACGATAACTAAAACGATGATAATTGAACCGAGAACACGTGGTTTTATTTGCTTAACCGCACATCCAGAGGGATGTGAAAAAAACGTACAGAACCAAATAGATTATATCAAAGCACAGCCAAAAAACAATGGGCCAAAACGCGTACTAGTTTTGGGAGCCTCTACTGGTTTTGGGTTGGCTTCTCGTATCACCAGTGCTTTTGGATCTGATGCCGCAACTATAGGTGTTTTTTTTGAAAAACCACCCAAAGAAGGAAAAACTGCTTCGCCGGGTTGGTACAATAGTGCAGCTTTTGAAAAAGCAGCGCATGCTGCCAATCTGTATGCAAAAAGTGTCAATGGTGATGCCTTTTCTAAAGAGATTAAACAACAAACTATAGATCTAATAAAAACCGATTTGGGGCAAGTGGATTTAATAATCTATTCCGTAGCTGCGCCTATGCGAGTGCATCCAGATACTGGGGTGAGACACAAATCTGTTCTAAAACCCATAGGAGGTGTGTTTAGCAACAAAACGGTTGATTTTCATACCGCAAAAGTGTCGGAAGTGTCTATACAACCTGCTATTCCTGAAGATATACAGAATACGGTTGCCGTTATGGGTGGCGAGGATTGGAAAATGTGGATGGATGCAATGATGCAAGCTGGAGTATTGGCAGAAGGGGCTACTACTGTGGCCTATTCTTATATCGGGCCAGAAGTAACCCATGCAGTATATCGTAATGGAACCATAGGAATGGCAAAAAACGATTTGGAGAAATCTGCCTTTGAAATTACAGAAAGCTTACAATCTATTTCAGCCAAAGCTTATGTTTCTGTTAACAAAGCCTTGGTTACTCAGGCAAGTTCTGCCATACCAGTTATCCCTTTGTATATTTCCTTGCTTTTCAAAATTATGAAAGAAAAAGAATTGCATGAAGGGTGTATAGAGCAAATGCACCGTTTGTACGCCGATCGTTTATATAGCGGACAAGATGTGCCATTGGATGATGAAGGAAGAATACGCGTAGATGATTGGGAAATGAGGCCAGATGTACAAGAAGCTGTTGCAGGACTATGGGATCAAGCAAATTCTGAAAATATAGAAACTCTTGGTGATTTGTCAGGTTATAAAAAAGATTTCTTTCAATTGTTTGGCTTCGAGTTAGAAGGAGTGGTCTATGGGAAAGAATCAGATGAGATGGTATGGATTCCAAGTATAGTAAAATCCTAATTTGAATGATGGAACTAAAACTCACGCGCCCGATTTGCTTTTTTGATTTGGAAACTACTGGTACCAACGTGGTCTCTGATCGTATAGTCGAAATAGCAATACTGAAAGTATTTCCAAATGGCAATAAAGAAAGTAAGACCTGGCTGGTAAATCCCGAATGCGAAATACCAGAGGCAGTAGTTGCTATACATGGTATTAGCAATGAAAAAGTAGCCAAGGAGCCTACCTTTAAAGAGCTGGCCAAAACAATACACCAAATGATAAAGGATTGTGACTTGGGAGGTTTTAACTCCGATCGATTTGATATTCCTTTGTTGGCGGAAGAGCTGTTGCGTGCTGGTATAGATTTTGACATGAAAAATACCGTTTCTGTAGATGTACAAACTATTTTTCATAAAATGGAGAAACGCACCCTAAGTGCTGCGTATCAATTTTATTGCGATAAAAATTTAGAAGATGCGCATAGTGCGGCTGCAGATACCAATGCAACTTATGAAGTGCTTCTTGCGCAATTGGATAGGTATGAAGATTTAGAAAATGATGTAAAGGCATTATCTGCTTTTACTACTAGAAAACAATCGGTAGATTTTGCTGGTTTTATTAGCTATAATAAGGAGGGTGTAGAACAATTTTCATTTGGTAAGCATAAAGGAAGAACGGTGGATGATATTTTAGATAATGAACCTGGTTATTTTGGGTGGATGCTCAATGCAGACTTTCCGTTATATACTAAAAAAGTGTTGACACAGATTAAACTCCGAAGACTCAACAATAAATTAAGTTAAACGCTTATGAAGATAATATGCATTGGTAGAAACTATACAGAACATATCGAAGAGCTAAATAATGAAAAGCCAGAAAATCCGGTGGTGTTTATCAAGCCAGATTCTGCAATATTGCCCAAGGAGCAAGCTTTCTTTATTCCAGATTTTTCCAATGATATTCATTATGAAGTAGAGGTGTTGGTGAAAATCAACAAAGTGGGGAAGCATATTGCGCCAGAATTCGCACACAAATATTATGATGAGGTTGGTTTGGGGATCGATTTTACAGCCAGAGACCTTCAAAGCAAGCTAAAATCCAAAGGCTTGCCATGGGAAAAATCCAAAGGCTTTGACGGAGCCGCAGTTATTGGTAAATGGTTGCCCAAAGATAAGTTGCCTAATGTGAATCAATTGTGCTTTCGTTTGGAGAAAAATGAAACGGTAGTTCAAAATGGAAATACCGCCCTGATGCTGTGGAAGACAGATGAACTTATTTCCTATGTGTCTTCTTTTTTTATGCTAAAAAAAGGGGATGTTATTTTTACTGGAACCCCCGCAGGTGTTGGTAAAGTGGCTGTAAATGATTACCTTGCAGGATATCTGGAAGATGAAGAGATGTTTTCCTTAAAAATAAAATAAATGATTTATAACCTCGACAAAATTAATGAACTTTCGGGTGGTGATCAGGATTTCTTGGTTTCTGTAATAAGCACCTTTTTAGAAGAAATTCCAAGCGATTTGGAAGTTCTGAAAAATGCTGTGACTGCTCAAGATTTTACGCAAATCTACCAATTTGCCCATAAGATAAAACCTAATGTAGATTTGTTGGGTATGGAAACCGCCCGAGCCAATGCTTTGGAAATAGAAACATTGGGGAAAACGACACAAGATATAAATAAAATCAACCAAATATTTCCGGCATTAGAAAAGGATGTGGAGCAAGCCGTAGTGGAGCTAAAAGCTGCATTTGGATTATAGATATATGAAGGCGGAAATAATAACCATAGGCGATGAGATTCTCATAGGGCAAATAGTGGATACCAATTCTGCTTTCCTCGGAGAGGAGCTGCATCAAATAGGTGTTGAAGTATGTCAAATCTCTAGTATACAAGATGATCCTTCGCATATTGTTTCTGCTTTAGAAGCGGCATTTAGTCGTGCCGATTTGATCCTTTTTACTGGTGGGTTGGGGCCTACCAACGACGATGTTACCAAAAATACACTATGCCATTATTTCAAAGACGATTTGGTGCATCATGCACCCACTTGGGAGCATATTTGTGACTTGTTTGCGATGCATTTCAATCGTGTTCCCAAAGAGGTACACAAGCTGCAAGCTTTAGTGCCTTCAAAAGCGGAGATTCTCAGGAATCGATTTGGTACCGCTCCAGGGATGTGGTTTGAAAAGCGAGATAAAGTGGTGGTATCTATGCCGGGGGTGCCTTTGGAAATGAAGACTATAGTCCAGCAAGAACTTGTACCCAGATTGGTCAAACGTTATGAGTTGCCAAGTATATTGCACCATACTATTATAGTATATGATATAGGAGAATCTGATTTGGCTGAGAGAATAACGGATTGGGAGCAGCATTTGGTTCCGCCTTTCAAACTGGCCTATTTGCCATCTTACGGTTTGGTGCGACTGCGTATAAGTGCCATAGGGGTGGATACACAACGTTTGGAACAGCAAATGTATGCCTATACGACCAAACTCGAAGCTTTGCTAGATGGATTGGTGTTTACCAAACACGGAGAAGGGAGATTGGAGTATCGTTTGCAAGAATTGTGTATTCAAAATCAATGTAGCCTTGCTACAGCAGAAAGTTTTACCGGAGGCAAAATATCTCAGCTGTTGACCAGTATACCAGGATCTTCTACATATTTTAAAGGCGGTGTGGTGAGCTATGCTACCCAAACGAAAATAGAGGTGTTGGGGGTTCCCAAACAACTCATAGAATTGCACACAGTGGTGAGTGCGGCTGTGGCAGAAGCGATGGCTTCCCAAGTGAGAAAATTGATGAAAACCGATTATGCTATTGCGACTACAGGTAACGCAGGACCCTCAAAGGGAGACTCTGATGCGGAAATTGGAACCGTTTTTATAGCAATTGCAACACCAAAGAAGGTATACTCTCAGAAATACCAGTTTGGGAAAAGTCGCGAAAGGGTGGTAAACAAAGGGCTCAATAAGGCCTTGGAGTTGATGGTGAAAGAAATTTTAAAATTATAAACCTTTTATTTGTTTGAGCGGCAAAAATTCCTTTATTTTGCATCCTGTTTTTAAATAACACAAAAGTTAAAGAGAAATGTCAAAGGTTTGTCAACTTACGGGAAAGAAAGCTATGGTAGGGAATAACGTTTCCCATGCGATGAATAAAACAAAGCGTAAATTCAACGCTAACTTAATGAAGAAACGTTTTTATTTGCCGGAAGAAGATAGATGGGTTACCCTAAAGGTATCTACATCTGCTTTAAAAACTATTAATAAAAAAGGAATTACTGCGGTTTTAAAAGAAGCTAAAGCTAACGGCTTTATTAAATAAAACCCTCTAAAGGATATTGTAAAATGGCAAAGAAAGGAAACAGAATTCAAGTGATTTTAGAGTGTACAGAGCATAAAGCTTCTGGGCAACCAGGTACCTCTCGTTATATCACCACTAAAAATAAAAAGAACACCCCAGATAGATTGGAAGTAAAAAAATACAATCCAATCTTGAAGAAGATGACCGTTCATAAAGAAATAAAGTAATTAGACCATGGCAAAGAAAACAGTAGCATCATTACAGACAAGTTCTAAGAGGCTTACCAAAGCTATAAAGATGGTAAAGTCTCCAAAAACAGGTTCTTATACTTTTGTGGAATCTATTATGGATCCACAAGAAGCAAAAGCCTGGTTGAAAAAATAAGCCCTTTTAAATAAAGGAAGCGTGTGAGCTACTTTCTACTATAGAAAGTAGCTTTTTTTTGTGCCAAATATACTGTACTTTTGCATTTGCAAAGGCCAGAAGTTTGGGCTTTTTATTAATTGAGAACAACTATGAGTTTATTCAAAAAAATATTTTCTTCCGATAAAAAAGAAGTGTTGGATAAAGGCTTGGAAAAAAGCAAAACGAGTTTCTTTGGTAAACTTGGAAAAGTTATTGCTGGTAAATCCAAAGTAGACGATGCGGTATTAGATGAATTGGAAGAGGCATTGGTGACTTCCGACGTAGGGGTACATACCACCCTTAAAGTAATAGAGCGTATAGAGGAGAGAGTGGCTAAAGATAAATATCTTGGGGCACAAGAATTAAATGCTATTCTAAAGGAAGAAATAGCTGCCTTATTGTCTGAATCTAATGTGGGCGAAGCCAAAGACTTTGTGATACCGGAAAGCAGAAAGCCTTATGTGCTGATGGTGGTGGGGGTAAATGGCGTGGGCAAAACAACTACTATAGGAAAGTTGGCGTATCAGTTTAAAAAACAAGGAAAAAAAGTGGTGCTTGGTGCCGCGGATACATTTCGTGCGGCTGCTATCGATCAGTTGCAAGTATGGGCCGATCGTGTAGGAGTACCTATAGTGAAACAACAAATGGGTAGCGATCCCGCTTCAGTGGCTTTTGATACGCTAAAATCTGCCGTAGCACAAGATGCAGATGTAGTTATCATAGATACTGCTGGACGTTTACACAATAAGGTAAACCTGATGAATGAATTGACCAAAGTTAAACGTGTAATGCAAAAAGTAGTGGAAGACACACCCCATGAGGTTTTGCTAGTGTTGGATGGCTCTACAGGACAGAATGCCTTTGAACAAGCCAAACAATTTACCAAGGCAACCGAAGTGTCTTCACTAGCCATTACCAAGCTAGACGGCACTGCCAAAGGTGGTGTGGTAATAGGAATTTCAGATCAGTTTCAGATTCCAGTGAAATACATAGGGGTAGGGGAAGGAATCGAAGACCTTCAGGTTTTTAATAAATACGAGTTTGTAGATTCTTTCTTCAATTAGAAAACACCAAATTAATCAGATCTCAGATACCCTGTTGTCAATCATCATGGGTATGGTGGGATTTATATGATCTATGCGAACAAAATCAACCAAAAAATATCGAATTAATCTAGTCACTCTAGGTTGTTCAAAAAACATATACGATAGTGAAGTGATAGCCGGTCAGTTGCTCGCCAGTGGAAAGGAAGTAGTGCATGAGCGGGAGGGGAATGTCGCAGTGATTAATACCTGTGGGTTTATTGCAAATGCCAAACAAGAAAGCGTCAATACTATCTTGGAATATGCTCGGAGAAAAGAAGAGGGGCTTATCGATAAATTGTTTGTTACTGGTTGTCTTAGTGAGCGCTATATGGATGATCTAAAAAAGGAGATACCAGATGTAGATCAGTATTTTGGTACTACAGATTTGCCTATATTGCTCAAAGCTTTGGGGGCAGATTACAAACATCAACTCATAGGGGAAAGACTTAATACTACGCCAAAACATTATGCGTATCTCAAAATAGCAGAAGGTTGTGATAGACCTTGTAGCTTTTGCGCAATTCCACTGATGAGAGGGAAGCACAAAAGTACGCCTATAGAGGATTTGAAAACGGAAGCCGAAAAATTAGCTGCTCAAGGGGTGAAGGAACTCATCCTTATTGCTCAGGACCTTACTTATTACGGTTTGGACCTTTATAAAGAAAGAGCCTTGGCGAAATTGCTTCGCGAATTGGTAAAGGTAGAGGGTATAGAGTGGATTCGTTTGCACTATGCTTTTCCAACAGGTTTTCCCAAAGATGTGCTAGAGGTTATTAAACAAGAACCAAAAGTCTGCAATTATTTAGATATTCCTTTGCAGCATATAGCCGATCCTATACTTAAAAGTATGAAACGAGGAACGACCAAGGCTAAAACTACTGCCCTGTTGGAAGAATTTCGTGCCATGGTGCCCGATATGGCCATACGCACCACTTTAATTGTCGGGTACCCTGGAGAATCCGAAGATGATTTTCAAACACTCAAACATTGGGTGGCGCAGATGCGTTTTGAACGTTTGGGGTGCTTCACATACTCTCATGAAGAAAATACTTCGGCATACGAACTAGAAGATGATGTGCCAGAAGATGTGAAACAAGATCGTGTAAATCAAATTATGGAATTACAGAGTCAAATTTCCTTTGAAAGAAATCAAGAGAAAATTGGAAAAAAATTTCGCTGCATTATCGATAGAAAGGAAGGAAATTATTTTGTAGGACGAACTGAGTTTGATTCTCCGGATGTGGATAATGAAGTCTTGGTAGATGCAAGTAAGCATTATCTCAAAATGGGAGATTTTGTGGATTTACGTATCGTAGATGCTACTGATTTTGATTTGTATGCCGAACCAGTTTAGAACTAAGTTTAACAGTGTTTTCTTAATGATCGAAGAGAAGTGCTTAAGCTTGTGATACACCAACTGCTTTGAGTTAAAGAATTTGTAGGAATTGCTGCATATTATTGAATGCGCAGTGCAGGATGGTAAGAACGAAACAATAGACTTCTAGCTTAGGTAAAAGATACCTGTCATTTTATATTAATTTAGTTATATGAAAACAAACTTCCAGATACTTTGTTTGGAATAGACTTGAAGAGCAAAAGATATTTTAGAAGGACTTTAACAACTAGGCGATATTTTCGTTAAGAAGAATATAATTTGCTGCTAAACTTTTACTAATCTTAGCTGTTTTTTGCTTTGGATTTCTGTTTTTTGGGAGGACTAAAATCCAAAACCGCAAGAAATGTTAAGACTACTACTACTGTTTTTTTTGTTTTTTATACAAGCCTTTACATCATTTTTGTATGGACAACAACTACATGGGGAAGTGTTTTCTCAAGGGCCGCTGGAAAAGGTGGAGGTGGCCAATAAGCGTACCAAAAAAACCGTTTTCACCAATTGGAAGGGGCGTTTTGAGATACAAGTAGCCATAGGAGATTATTTGATTTTTTTTAGAGAGGGCTATGGGATACAGAAGAAGCGAATTACAAGCGATATGTTGGAACATGGTATGCGTGTGGATATGGGAAAAAAAGTAATTAATCTGGAGGAAGTTGTGGTTCGAGATGGGCAGATTACCGAGCATTTTAATATTAACGACTACAACAACAACCTCCAATCTCAATTGCAAACAGATATTCAAAATAACCCACATCTATACCAACCAAATCCTCTAGCTGCTGGAGGCAATATACTTGGTTTGGTTACTGCCTTGGTAGATTTATTTCGTGATAAAAAACAAGAACGTTTGGATGCAGAAGCAAGAAGAAAGGCCAATGAAATTCTCAAATTTTCGCATTACGAGAAAATGCGTAAGATTTCTTTTTATACAGACACCCTGAAGGTGCCCAAAGAAAAACTACCTGAGTTTTTTTATTTCTGTGAAACAAAGGGGGTGAAGAAGCAACAATTTATTGAGATGCAACCCTTTAAACAAATGGATGTCCTTTTTAAATTGGCCCAGACTTTTCAGAGAAGAATGGAAGAAGGATGGTAAACAAAAAAAGGCTGCCTAATTATTGAACAGCCGTTTTGTGTTTCTTAAATTGTACTTATTTTATTGTACTACTTTTTTCTTTGCAGCATTCCAAGCCAAGAATCCGCCTTTGAGATCATATACCTTCTGGAATCCGAGTGCTTTCATGATGCCGTGCGCACGTGCACTTCTTTTTCCAGAACGACAATAGATATAGTATGTGGTGTTTTTGTCTAATTTGGCTATTTGTGTTTTGAAATTACCGTCGAGCACATTTACGTTGGTGGCGTTTTCTAAGTGGCTTGCTTGGTATTCCTTCGGAGTCCGTACGTCGATGATGACAGCGTTTTCGGTTTCTGATACTGCAATTTCGTATGCATCAGGCGTCAATACGTTTTCTGTGTTTTGTGCTGTACAGCTCCCTAGCCAAACGGAGAAAGAAATTAAAAGCGAATATAAAATAGCGAATCGTTTTTTCATAATATTTTTTTTAGATGATTTTATGCAAAAATACAAAAGCAAATAGAAGCGATTGTAACTTGAGTTACTTTATTGCTGCCTAATCTTTAAATACCTATAAACAAGCGCGATAAATTTAACTAGTCATCTGTAATTACCTTGTAGGTAGGATCTTCGATTATATTGATATCTATAATGCTTTGGGCATTTTTGAGCAATCTGGCACAATCTTTACTCAAATGTTTGATGTGCAGAACTTTGTTTTGTTGCTGGTACTTTTCCGTGAGTTTGTTGAGTGCTTCTATGCCAGACATGTCTACGACACGGCTTTCTTCAAAGTCGATGATGATTTCTTTTGGGTCGTTTTCTATGTCAAATTTATCATTAAATGCTGCTACGGATCCGAAAAACAAGGGACCGTAAATTTCATAATGTTTGATGCCTTTTTCGTCCATGTACTTTCTGGCTCGTATACGTTTTGCGTTATCCCATGCAAAAACCAATGCAGCAATAATGACTCCTGATAGTACTGCTAAGGCCAAATTGTGTAAAAATATAGTCATCAGGGTGACCAATACCATCACGATGATATCGGACTTTGGCATTTTGTTTATCGTTTTTAAACTCGCCCATTCGAATGTACCTACGGCTACCATGATCATCAATCCAGTAAGTGCTGCCATGGGCATCTTTTCTATGAGTGAAGCACCAAACATGATAAACACAAGTAGCATAATCGATGCTACGATACCAGATAATCTGGCTCTTGCTCCGGAGGATATATTGATGAGGCTTTGCCCGATCATGGCGCATCCTCCCATGCCAGAGAACATACCAGATAGCATATTGGCAATACCTTGTGCTACGGCTTCCTTGTTCCCTCTTCCTCTAGTTCGTGTGATTTCGTCTATGATGTTTAATGTGAGTAGGCTTTCTATGAGTCCTACTGCAGCTACTACAGAGGCATAGGGAAATATCACTTTTAAGGTTGCTATACTAAAGGGGACTTCCGGAATGTGAAATGGAGGAAATCCACCTTGAATGGAAGCCATATCACCAACAGTTTTGGTGTCGATACCAAGAGCAATTACGATTCCAAAAATGACTAGAATTGCCGTAAGGGATGCAGGTACTACTTTGGTGAGTTTGGGTAAAAAGTATATGATGGCGATGGTAACCAGCACCAAACCTAAGAATATTGCCATATCAGCCCCTTGTAGCCAGGTCATGGTGCCACTAGAGTCTTTAAATTTAAACTGATCTAGTTGAGAGAGGAAAATAATGATGGCCAATCCATTCACAAAACCAAACATGGCTGGATGAGGTACCAAACGTATGAATTTACCCAATCGAAACAATCCAGCTACCAATTGCATCACACCAGCTAAAACAATAGTAGCAAAAATATACTCTGCTCCGTGCGATTTTACCAATTCTGCAATGGCCAAGGCTACAGCCCCAGTGGCTCCAGAAATCATACCGGGGCGACCGCCGAGTATAGATGTCACTATACCCATCATAAAAGCAGCATACAGCCCGGTAAGAGGACTCAAACCAGCAATAAGGGCAAATGCAACAGCCTCTGGTATTAAAGCCATGGCTACGGTAAGTCCTGATAATATTTCGTTTTTGTAATTTACCTTTTGACTAAAGTCGAAAAGGTTGAGATACTTCTCCATGATTGTTTTTTTAAGTCGGCAAAATTAAGCTTTTTTTATTCATTAAGAGGGTTTACGGTAGGTAAATCTCCTTGCCAAAAGTTATTAGGTCGATTTTTGGTAGATGTTTATGTATTATAAAGATACCATCCGAAATACAAAAAACCATCTCCATGGGTTGGTAAAGAACGTTGGTGAAATAGGAGGCATAATGATTGACAATGCTCGGGCTCTTGTATAGGCTAGAAGAAGGTGGGGCTTTGCATACTTCATACCCGTTCAAAATTTCCAATGATTAGTGTGTTATGTAGAAGCTATGCTTGATTTGATTTTTGATGAAGTAACCTATATGCGAATGAAGAGTATAGCTATAGAGTATAGAGGGTTTTAGGTTTTTTTTGGGAGTGAAATGCCAGATTTTGAGAGAGATTTTTAGGATCTATTTCCTTATATTTGGATAGAATAACTAAACCAACAAGTATGAAAAACCGTTTTAGCCTATTGTTGCTCTTTTTTTGTGTGGCAGTGCAAGCCCAAAATTTCCAAAGCCCATCCGAATTTTTGGGTTATGAGTTAGGAAGCCGTTTTACCCCGCATTTTCGAGTGGTAGATTATTACCAATATGTGGCCAAAGCCATGCCGAATATGGCATCCTTAAAAGAATACGGACGTACTTACGAAAATAGAATCTTACAAACTGCTATTTTGAGTAGTCCATCCAATATGCTAAATCTGGAGAACATTCGTAAAGCGCATTTGGAGTCCACCAAAGGTGAGGTAAAGAACGAAATAGCTATCGTTTGGCTCAGTTATAATGTTCATGGAAACGAATCGGTAAGTACCGAGGCTTCTATGCAGACCATTTACGAATTGTTAACTTCTAAAAAAAACTACTTGGATACTTCGGTGGTGATTATCGATCCGTGTATTAATCCCGATGGTAGAGATCGTTATGTTTCTTGGTACAATCAAAACGTAAATCAACCCAATAATGTAGATCCAAATAGTGTGGAGCATCACGAACCTTGGTTGAGTGGACGCCCCAATCATTATATGTTTGACCTCAATAGAGATTGGGCGTGGATTACACAAAAAGAAAGTGCGCAGAGGTTAAAAGTGTATAACCAATGGTTGCCTCATGTGCATGTAGATTTTCATGAACAAGGTGTGAATAATCCTTATTACTTTGCCCCAGCTGCAGAGCCATATCACGAAGCGATTACCAATTGGCAACGAAAATTTCAACAAGAAATTGGTGACAATCACGCCAAGTATTTTGACAAAGAAGGATGGTTTTATTTCACCAAAGAAATTTTTGATTTGTTATACCCAAGTTATGGAGATACCTACCCAATGTACAATGGGAGTATTGGTATGACCTATGAGCAGGGTGGAAGTGGACGCGCAGGTCTTGGTGTCATTACCGCTATAGGGGATACGCTCACCTTGTCCGATCGTATTGCACACCATCATACTACAGGTTTGTCTACTGTGGAGGTAGCCATGAAGAACCACAAACAACTCAATGCAGAGTTTCGCAAGTTTTATAGTAAAAATAACTATAAATACAAGAACTACGTAGTGTATGGGAATTCGGATAAAATCGAAGCCCTAAGGAAACTTCTGGATGCGCATCAAATCTCTTATTCGAGTGCTACCAATAGCCAGATAAAAGGATATAATTATTCAAAACAGAAAGAAGGAATTTCAAGCGTATCAGGAAGCAATCTGGTAGTATCTACAAAGCAAACCAAAGGTACTTTGGTAGATGTGTTGTTTGAGCCAAACACCAAAGTTTCGGATTCGCTTACCTATGATATCACCGCATGGAATCTTCCGTTTGCATATGGTTTGCAGGCTGTTGCAACCAACGCCAATATAGCGGTAAAAACTTTTGCAAAGGCTGGAGTGCAAAAAGTAGGACCAAATGCCATGGGGTATATCGCTCGGTGGAATAGCATGAAAGACGCACGGTTTTTAGCAGAATTGCTCAAAGAAGGAATTCGCGTTCGTCACAATCACGAGAAATTTCGTCAAGGAAATTTGGCCTTCGATAGGGGGAGTTTGATGGTCCTAAAGCACGACAATCCCAAGGGTTTTGACCAACGCTTGTTGAAAATAGCGGAAAAGCATCAGATTCAATTATATGCATCCAATACTGGTATGGTAAATAGTGGGAAGGACTTTGGTTCCTCTTCGGTAAAAATGATTGCTGCGCCAAAGGTTGCCGTAGCTCGGGGACAAGGAGTGTCTACCCTGAGTTTTGGAGAAGTATGGCATTTTATGGAACAACAGTTGCAATATCCGATGACTGCCTTGGATATGGACTATATCTCCAGGGTCGATTTGGAGGTATATGATGTTTTGGTACTGCCCAATGGTTGGTATGGAAATCAGATCAACAGCAGTATGAAGAAAAAACTAAAAGCCTGGGTACGAAATGGAGGGAATCTAGTGGCCATTGCAGGCGCTGTTGGTGCGATCACTGGTGATGACGGTTTTGCGCTAAAAGAAAATGAAATTGAAGAAAAGCAAAAGGATAGTAATGTTCCAAAGCCATACAACGCAGGGAATAGAGAGTATATGAAACAGACCATTATTGGGGCTATCTTTGAAGCGAAAGTAGATACAACCAATCCGTTGACTTATGGGTATGACGATACGTATTTTACCTTGAAGTTAAGTGCGAAAAGTTATGCGCATATTGGAAATGGGTCTGCAGTTTATTTAGAAAACCGTACCAAACCAGTAAATGGTTTTGCAGGGAGTGAGGCCCAAAAGAAGATTAAAAATAGTTTGGTGTTTGGGACCGATGGTTTTGGTAAAGGAAATGTAGTTTACCTTATCGATAATCCTTTATTTAGAGGCTTTTGGGAGAATGGAAAGCTGTTTTTTGTGAATGCATTGTTTCAAGTAGATTAATAGTATGATGAGTATTTCTAGTCCGTATCGGTTTTTGTTGGGCCAAAGAGTCATTTGGATAGTTGGTCTTTGCTTATTGTTTAGTAATTTGCTTTATGCGCAAGAGTTTAAAGTGTATAAAGGGAGCGTAAAGGATGCCAATAGCAATAAGGCATTGGAGTTTGCAACCATTAGCATTAGCAATAGCCATATCAGTACGGTAACGAATACCAATGGGGACTTTATGGTAAAAATTCCCAAGCAGTATCAAGGAGAATTTCTGAAAGTCCATTACTTGGGATATAAAGACTACGAGATTGCAATAGGACAATTGTTGCCCGAGAATAATAAAATACGCTTAGAAGTTTTGGTTACCAAGTTGGTTGGGGTAGACATTAGTATTCCAAAAAGTGCAAAGGAACTCATGCGATCTGCACTCAACAAGCGAAACGAAAACTATCCGGTTAGTCAATGTATAATGACTGCCTTTTATAGGGAAACCATAAAAAAAAGACGAAAAAATGCTTCTCTCTCCGAGGCGGTTGTCAAGGTGTATAAAGAAAGCTATGATAACGATTTTAAAGATAAGGCACAACTGGTAAAAGCGAGAAAGAAAACCGATTATTCGAAATTAGATACTATTGCTTTGAAATTGCAAGGAGGGCCGTTCAACAATTTGTTTACAGATATTGTGAAATATCCAGAGTATATGTTTACAAACGAAGAGTTGGAGCTGTATAGTTGGAGCTTTGGTGCCAGTACGGTATGGAAGGATAGGGAGGTTTATGTAGTACATTTTAAACAGTTGCCTAGTATTGCAGAGCCTTTGCTGTATGGGAAATTGTTTGTAGAGTCTAAAACCCACGCCATAATATCTGCAGTTTTTCACCTCAATTTGAGCAAACCAGAAAAGGCGGCGCGACTTTTTGTAAAGAGAAAACCAGCAAAATCACGGGTATTGCCTACTCGTGCTAGCTATAGAGTGGATTATCAATACAAAAGTGGAAAATGGCATTTTAATTATGCCCAAATTCAGCTGAGTTTTAAAATCAAATGGAAGTATCGCTTGTTCAATTCTGTATATCATTTACAAAGCGAATTGGCTATTACGGACTGGAATTTTCCTGAGGAACGAGTGCGTTTAAAGGCAAGAGAAAAAATGCGTCAAAATATTATCATAGAAGAAGCGGCAAGTGGATTTACAGATCCTGATTTTTGGGGTGCTTACAATCTAATCGAACCAGAGAAAAGCATCAATAATGCCATTAAAAAAATTCAAAAACAATTGAAAAAAATCGAAAAATAGTGGGCTATAGTCCACTATTTTTTTTGGTTTAAGAAATCTAAAATATGCTGGGGTGTGGCAAGGTCTTTGTCCAAATCTTTAGCGGGAATTGGAGTGCCTATTTTTTGCCGAACTGGTAAAACTCCAGCCCAATATGGTAGGCTCAGGTCGCTTTTATTATCTTTAGAATCGCCTTGGGCAATTTTGGCAGAAGCAGTTTCAATCTGAATTTCTACTACTCTGGTTGCCAAAAGCTCTTTTTCGTTTGGAGGACGACAATGTTCCCAGCGATTGGGTACAAAATGATTGATAATTGCAGCAAGCCCTTTTAGCTTTTCATTCGGATCGTGCAATTCGAGGCTGCGACCAAATATATTGACAGAACGATAATTTACAGAATGATGGTATGCAGATCGAGTTAGTTTCATTGCATCGAGTATCATAACATTTAGGCTGACTAATTCGTTGTCGATGATGGCTTGTGTCATTCTATTGCGCAAGGAACCATGCAAGTAAATTTTATCCTCAAATCTACCAAAATTGATGGGTTGTACCATTGCCCTTCCTTCTATCAAAAAGGCGATATGGCAAATTTCGGTCGAGTCCAATATATCATAGATCTCTTTTTGGTTGTAGCTTGCTTTCTTTTTGCCTCTTTGAACCTCGTTTATTCTTGATTTTGGAAATTCCATGATCTTAAACTTATTATGAATTTTTTATAAATTATATAGGTATTTTCTGTAATATTGTGTGGTAGTCCGTCCTTTATTTATTGTTTAAAGTGTAAAAATAATCATTACCTGGATGCTTTTGGTAGTCCAGTTTTTAAAATTATAGTAGTTCAGTTATGTTGCCGTACAAAAACCTTATCCGTTTTGAAAAACCCCTGAAGTCTCCACTTTATATGCAAATATGCAATGGTATCATGGAGTTGATCAAAAAAGGTGTTTTGGCGAGAAACCACAAATTGCCTTCTACTAGAGAGTTAGCCATGCAGTTGCATTTACATCGCAAAACAGTAGTAAAAGCCTATGATGAGTTGGCTGTACAGGGTTGGGTGGTCAAAGTGCCGGCCAAAGGAACTTTTGTACATCATGCACTGCCTATAGTGCAGAAACAAACATGGAAGGCAACTGGGAAAGGGTCGAATTTATTGGCCAATTTTCACTTCTATTTGAATGAGCATATAGATAAGGGTTATAAAGATCAGGCGCAAGTCGTGCAGTTTAGCGATGGAGAACCAGATGTTCGCCTTACTCCTTGGCCTATAATTGGTAGATATTTTCGAAGTATAGCGGGCAAGTTTTACTTCGAACCATATTTTCGTTACGGAGACCCCAAAGGAAATATTGAATTTCGCACCAGCTTGCAAAATTATTTGCAAGATACCAGAGGGATGAAAATGGAAACCTCTCAAATAATGAGTACCAGAGGGAGTCAGTTTGCTATATTTTTAGCGATACAAGTTCTTGTACAACCTGGTGATACGGTGGTGGTTGGTGAAAGCAATTATCGAAGTTCTGAAGAGATTGTTTTGCAAAAGGGTGGTCGGCTAAAGCGTATAGCCGTAGATAGACAGGGTCTAAATGTGCAGGCCTTAGAACAGTATTGTGAAAAGAAGAGTATAAAGGCTGTATATATTACTCCACACCATCATCATCCCACAACGGTAACCCTAAGTGCACCTAGAAGAATTAAATTGTTGCAACTGGCTAAAAAATACCGATTTGCCATCATCGAAGATGATTATGACTATGATTATCATTATGGGAATGCGCCTATATTGCCACTGTTTACTGGAGATATGCATGGAAATGTGATTTATGTTGGTGGTTTTAGCAAAGTCTTGGCGCCGGCTATTCGAGTGGGTTATATGGTAGGACCTAAAGACTTTATAACTGAAGCAGCAGATTTGAGACGCATCATGGATAGGCAGGGCAATAATCTCATGGAATTGGTGATCAAAAGGATGATGGATAGCGGAGAGATAAAAAGCCATATTCGAAAAACACTTGCAGTATACAAAAAGCGTAGAGATTTATTGTGTGCTATTTTGGAAAGAGAGTTGGGGGCTTTTGTTTCTTTTGAGAAACCCAAAGGAGGTTTGGCGATATGGTTGCAACTCGATAAAAACTATAGTTGGAAGCTTGTGGCTGAGGAATTGCGCGCTGGACATATAGATGTGGGGAATTTTGATCGGTATGATATATCAAATACCCAACATGGCGGCATACGCATGGGGTTTGCCAATCTCAATGAAGAAGAGATGTTGCAGATTGTAAGTTTTATGCAAGCTTCTCTACAAAAGCAGAGACAAAATTTATTTCGTAAGGAAGATTAACGTAAATTTAGGAAGGCTGTTTCTGCCGTAATTTTATATTTGTATTCTAATCCTACATTATGCCTGACCAAAAAATTGCATTTTCGGATACTGGATATTATTCCAAACTCATTTTAGACTACCTAGAACAAGATAGCGCTATAAAAGAATATTATAATAGATTTCCTGTGTTGGAAGATTTTGGGCAACAGATCCAAGAGAAATCCGCAGCTTTTCCAATGGAAAACCGACGGATATTACGACAAACTTTAGAACGTCAATATGCAGCCTTATCGCCGTCGTCAAAGGTGTCTGATAATATTCAAGCTTTGGGTGAGGATAGGTGTTTTACAGTAGTTACAGGCCACCAACTCAATATTTTTACAGGACCTTTGTATTTTATCTATAAAATTGTGAGTACGATCAATCTCTGTAAGAAACTTTCGGAAAATTATCCAGATTATCAATTCGTACCCGTGTATTGGATGGCATCAGAGGATCATGATTTTGAAGAAATTAATTTCTTTAATATTCATGGAAAAAAAATGCACTGGAATCGCCAAGCTGGAGGGGCTGTAGGCAGAATGACCACTGCAGGATTGGAGCAAGTGTTTGAGGTTTTACAACAAGAGCTTGGAGAAACAGCAAATGCCAAACAATTGGAATCGTGGTTTGAATTGGCATATCTGAAGTCAAAGAGTTTGGCAGAAGCTACGCGTTTTTTGATCCATCAGCTTTTTGGAGATCAAGGTTTGCTAATCATCGATGGGGACGATCGGGATCTAAAACGTCTTTTCGTTCCTGTGATTAGAAAAGAGTTACAAGAGAGTTTTAGTGCGGAAAAGGTCCGCAAAACCAATGAGGATCTACAAAACAAAGGGTATAAGATACAAGTAAACCCTAGAGAAATCAATTTGTTTTATCTGCAAGACGGTTTGCGAGAGCGTATTCTGATAGATGGTAGTGGTTTTGCTATCAACAACACGCCTCTTGTTTTTGATAAAGAAAGGATAAGGAAGGAGGTAGAAGAACGACCAGAGAATTTTTCTCCCAATGTGTTGCTGCGTCCTTTGTATCAGGAATGCATCCTGCCCAATTTGTGCTATATAGGTGGAGGTGGAGAACTGGCTTATTGGTTGCAGTTAAAAGCGATGTTTGGGGAAGCCAAGGTGCCATTTCCGATATTGCTGCTGCGCAATTCGCTGTTGATTGTATCCGAAAAGCAGGATAAAAAAAGAGAAAAATTAGATTTGGACTATGCTTCTATGTTTTTGCCAAAACACCAATTTATAAACAAAAAAGTAAGGGAGATTTCTAATATTGATATCGATTTTTCTGCACAGAAAAAAATGTTGGCGGAGCAATTTTCTAATATGTATACATTGGCAAATGAAACAGATAAATCTTTTTTGGGGGCAGTGCAGGCTCAAGAGAGAAAACAACTCAAAGGGTTGGCCAATTTGGAACAGCGTTTGTTAAAGGCGCAAAGGAGAAAGTTGAAAGACCAGGTGGTTCGAATGACAGATTTGAAACAGCAGCTTTTTCCCAATGAATCTTTGCAAGAGCGATTTACCAATTTTTCGGAATGGTATCTAGAATATGGAGAAAATTGGATGCCCAATCTTTTAGGGAATCTAGATCCGTTGGATCTCCGATTTCAAATTCTAGTTATGGACTAATGGAGCTTGTTTTAAGACAGGTTTTTTATCTCCATAAGCGATTTTTCTAATCATTTACTGTCGTATCTTTGTGGCTAAAATAAACCACATGCACAATATAGATATCGGTTTGGTAGAGATGACACTAGATGTAACCAAGTATGCCATAGATAGAATAACGCGTACAGAACCAAACCTAGGTGTTCCCAAAAAAGAAGAGGAATTGAGAGAGTTGGTAGGGGAGACTATTACCCCTAAGGGAATTGGAGGCGAAAAGGCTTTCGAGCTTTGGAATACGATTTTGTCCAAGGCTGCGGTAAGTATCGACCACCCAAGACATTTGGCATTTGTGCCAGCCTCGCCTACACGAGCATCCATTATGTTTGATTTAGTGACTTCGGCTTCGGCTATACATGGCGCCTACTGGATGGAAGGAGCTGGTGGAATCTTTTGCGAAATCGAAGCCATGAAATGGCTAGTTTCTCTTACCCAGATGCCAAAAGGGTCTTTTGGTGTTTTTACCAGTGGCGGGACTGCTGCAAATTTATCTGCAATAGTAGCAGCGAGAGAGTACTGGAGAAGTAAAGATTCGCAAAATGAAGAGCTAAAAGGACTTATTATTACTTCCGATGGAGCCCATTCTTCTGTAAAAGCCATGGCCAAAGTAATCGATGCTGAAATATTGTTGATTCGTTCTGAAGAAAAATTGTTGGGCACCGAATTGCAAACTACCATAAATGATTTGGACTCTTTGCAGCGGCAAAGACTTTTTGCTGTAGTGGCAACGGGAGGAACTACCAATGCAGGAATAATTGATGATTTGGATGGGATAGCTTCGGTATGCGAGAAAGAAGGGCTTTGGTTTCATGTTGATGCCGCCTATGGGGGTGGTGCTTTGGCTGCACCTTCGGTGAGGCATCTTTTTCTGGGTATCGAACGTGCGGATAGCGTGACTATAGATCCTCACAAATGGCTGTTTACTCCTTACGATTGTGGCGCCATTATCTATAAAAATCCAGAATTGGCAAAACGGGCACATACCCAAGAGGGATCCTATCTCGAAATTTTTAAAGACGATGGTGCTGTTGGCTTCAATCCAGCGGACTATCAAATACAACTTACTCGAAGGGTGCGGGGATTGCCACTTTGGTTTTCTTTGGCGATGCATGGTACCGATATGTATAGTGAAGCTATAGAAACTGGTTTGCAGTTGGCCTTAGATGCGGGCAAGTTGATAGAGGAACGAACAGAATTGGAGTTGGTTAGAGATCCAAGTCTTTCTTGCGTATTGTTTAGAAGAAAAGGATGGTCTCCAGAAGATTATAGAGAGTGGACTTATAGAAACCACAAAGATGGGGTGGCATTAGTAACCCCGACTAAGTGGAAGTCTGGTGAAACTTTTGAGACGGTGGCTCGTTTTTGTTTTATAAGCCCCCATACCACCCAAAAGGATATTCAACGGATACTAGATACGATGAAATAGATAGCCCAACAATGGGCTGCAAAATTTTGATAAGGAATGGAAACCATTCCCTCTGATGGATATAAAATCGGGGAAGAAGTTAGCCGCCAACTGACTTCTTTCCTGATTTATATTTTTCATTTTCTGTAATCTAAGGCTGGGGGTCTATCACCTAACATGGCTTGGTATACGAAGTTTGCCCCTCGTTTTTCGAGAAATTCCTTTTTGGCTTTCTGTACCAATTTGTGGTTGGAGAAAAGATCAATTGCGGTTAGTGTTAGTGTTTTGGCGGCTATCATCATGCCTTTGTTTCCGATACTAGTTCCTCCAGCAGCTACTGCTTGCCAGCTATGCGCAGGTGTGCCTGGCACCCAAGTGGCAGCGGCAAATCCTACCGTAGGTACGGTGAAGCTTACATCTCCTACATCGGTAGATCCATAGGCTTTTCCAATAGGGCTATAGGGAGCCACTTGTTCTACAAATTTGGTGTCTAAAGTTTTTTGTCCAAGACTGATAGATATTTTGTTTGCAAAAGCGCTCTCTTCTGGTGTATACCTAAAACCTCCTACCTGAGATAGATTGTTGTGTACGAGTTTTTGTAAGGTGAGATTGGGAAGCAATTCATGCGTTCCACCTATCATTTCGTATTTCATTGTGGTGCCTGTTCCCATCGCAGCACCTTTGGCAGCCTTCACCATACGATCAAAAATATCGATGACCACCTTGCGCTCTCCGTGGCGTGCATAGTAATAGACCTCTGCAAAGTTGGGTACTACATTGGGAGCTTTCCCGCCATCGGTAATTACATAGTGTATCCTAGCATCTTGTGGAATATGCTCCCGCATCATGTTTACCATCATATTCATGGCTTCTACACCGTCTAGAGCAGACCGACCTCGTTCGGGGGCTCCTGCGGCATGAGCAGAAATACCGTAAAAACGAAATTTTGCAGATTTGTTGGCCAAGGCAGCTCCTGCATTTGCCGCATTTACCGAGGCTGGATGCCAGTGCAATGCTACATCTACATCATTAAATAAGCCGGCACGTACCAAATATACTTTTCCAGAACCTCCTTCTTCGGCAGGGCAACCATAAAAACGAATGGTACCAGAACTTTTATTGGCTTTTAGCCAGTCTTTGATGGCTATAGCCGAAGCGGCAGAAGCGGTTCCAAATAAATGGTGTCCACAGGCGTGACCTGCTGCCTCTCCTGCACTTTCCTTTTTCGGAACTCTTTTTTGGGAAAGCCCGGGTAATGCGTCGTATTCACCTAATACTGCAATTACTGGGTAGCCAGAGCCATATTCTGCGATAAAAGCAGTGGGTATTTCCGCTACGCCTTTTTGTATGCGAAAGTCTTCTTTTTCCAAAGTGTTTTGGAGTAGTGCTACACTCTGATGTTCGATATAGCCCATCTCCGCATAATCGAAAATTTGTTGTGCAATGCTTGCATAGGTTTCGCTTTTGCTGTCTAGTTTTTTCAGCACCGTTTTTTTGTCTTTTTGCCCGTAACCGTGAACGAAAGCCAGAAGCAAAATGCATAAATAGTATTTTTTCATTTTTAGTATGTTAGCGCTTAAAATTACAAAAAAAATGTCGTTTTTTTTTTGATGTAAAGCCCTGTTTAGTAGTGAGCTGTGAAATATTACTTTTTTTTTATAAAAAATGGGTAGGGAGAAAGTCTTTTGAGTTGTTTTATATACAAATACCTTTTACGTTAAATAATATTTTGGTAGATTTATTTTATTTTAAGTTAATATACGATAAGTAGAAGGTTTAAGCAATGGTGAACCCCCGTTGGGATAGCGGGGGTTATTTTTTTTTAAAAACTTATCAACTTCCATCAAACAACCTATTGGTTATTCGATCAAATTAGTATTTTTGCGCATGCAAAACAGTGTACTAATTTTAGATTTCGGTTCGCAATATACCCAGTTAATTGCCCGACGCGTAAGAGAGTTAAATATTTTTTGTGAAATCAAGCCTTATAATCACCTTCCAGAGGATTTGTCGGATTATAAAGCGGTAATTCTTTCTGGTTCTCCACATTCTGTTCGTTCTGAACCAGTATTACATCCAGATTTGTCCCAGATTAGAGCTAAGAAACCTGTTTTGGGGGTTTGCTATGGGGCCCAATACTTGGCCCATTTCAATGGAGGAGAAGTAGCACCCAGCAAAATAAGAGAATACGGTAGAGCCAATTTGGCATTTATAGAAGAGGACTCTAAATTATTTGATGGTATTCCGCTGAACAGTCAGGTTTGGATGAGCCATTCGGATACGATTAAATCTTTACCCGATGGAGTTACCAAACTAGCTAGTACCGATGATGTAGAGTTTGCAGCTTATCGTTTTGAAGAGGAATCAACTTATGGAATACAATTTCATCCGGAAGTGTACCATTCTAAGGATGGAAAAAAGCTTTTAGAGAATTTTTTGGTAAAAATTGCGGGCCTCTCGCAATCCTGGACACCTAATAATTTCGTAGATATGACAGTGCAGTCGCTCAAAGAACAATTGCAAGGTGATAAAGTGGTGCTCGGTTTGTCTGGTGGGGTAGATTCTTCTGTAGCTGCCATATTGCTGCATAAAGCAATTGGTTCAAATTTGCACTGTATATTTGTGAACAATGGTTTGCTGCGCAAAAATGAATTTGAGCAAGTATTGGAACAATACGAAGGTATGGGGCTAAATGTAAAAGGAGTAGATGCTTCGGCACGCTTTTTGAAAGCTTTAGCAGGAGAAGAGGAACCAGAGAAGAAGAGAAAGATAATTGGCAAAGTGTTTATAGAGGTTTTTGATGATGAAGCGCATCAAATTAGTGATGTGAAATGGCTGGGACAAGGTACGATTTATCCTGATGTGATTGAATCGGTGTCGGTCACAGGGGGGCCGTCTGCTACGATAAAAAGTCACCATAATGTAGGTGGCTTGCCAGATTTTATGAAATTGAAAGTTGTAGAACCACTCAAAATGTTGTTTAAAGATGAGGTGAGAAGAGTTGGTGCTAGTATGAATATGGAAGCGAATTTGCTTGGAAGACATCCGTTTCCTGGCCCTGGTTTGGGAATTCGAATTCTCGGGGATATTACTGTCGAAAAAGTTCGAATGCTACAAGAAGTTGATGCCATTTTTATAAATGGACTCAAAGAATGGGGGCTCTATGACAAGGTATGGCAAGCAGGGGCAATGCTCTTGCCTGTTAATAGCGTTGGAGTGATGGGCGATGAGAGAACATACGAAAAATGTGTTGCTCTTAGAGCTGTAGAGAGTACTGATGGCATGACGGCAGATTGGGTGAATCTACCGTATGCGTTTTTACAAAAAACCTCTAATGAAATTATCAATAAAGTGAAAGGAGTAAATAGAGTGGTTTATGATATTAGCTCGAAACCTCCAGCGACTATAGAATGGGAATAATGTCTTGTTGATAGTGGTTGAAGCTGCTATTAGGATTGTTTTTTTAGGTCTGGTCTTTTAAAGATTGCTGGGAACTTCAAGAAGGATACGAAGCCTTTTTGAATAAAAATATAATTATGATACAAATGAAAAAGCTGTTAGTATTTTTTGTGGCTCTGTTTGCTAGTGTGCTAGTGTACGGTCAAGAGTATAAAACACATACAGTAGAAATAGGAGAGTCGATTGAAGATATCGCTCGAAAATACAATGTGACTCCTTATAATATTTATAAGTACAATCCTGAAGTACGGAAAGGCCTGCAAGTGGGGCACATCTTGGTGATATCAACAGAGATGAATTTACCAAAAGATGTCATAAAACGCTTAAAAAAAGAAAACAATCCGAAAGAAGAGAAGGAGGTTTATGTCCGAAAACCAATACGATTTGAGGATTATAAAGTGAGAAGACGCGATGGCTATATGAAGTTGGAGCGCCTCTTTGGTGTATCCGAATCGGATATCAAAAAATACAATAAACAATTATATGCAGAACCACTCAAAAAAGGAATGATGTTGCGAATTCCAGTGTATCCAAAAATCCCGGAAAATATGGTGGTTGCCGATACGGTGCAGGTAACTGGGGAAATCTATGTGGTAAAACCACAAGAAACCAGATGGAGTATTGCGCATAGATACGGCATTACAGTGGATAGTTTAAAGGTGTTGAATCCAGAAATGGGAGAAATATTGTCTATAGGACAGGAGTTGCATGTTCCGATTAAAACTGCAATTCCTTTCACTACAAAGGAAACTATGGAAGGAGATTTGGATTTTATTGTCTATACGGTTCCAGCAAAAGAAAACTATTTTCAATTAAAACAGAAGTATCAGGTTACAGAAGAACAACTCAAAAAACACAATCCGCAATTGGATAGTTTGGGTCTGCAAAAGGGAATGGAGATTCAAATTCCCAAGATTGTGGAGGATACGGAAGCGATTTCTTCAAACAATTATATGTTTTATGAGATCAAGCCAAAGGACAATTTTTTTCAACTGAAAAAGAAGTTGGGGTATACCGAACCAGAACTAAGAGCTCTAAATCCGATTATCGCGGAGAGAAATGGGCTGCACCCAGGTATGGTATTGAAAATTCCTCGTAAGCAAACATTCCGATTTAACGTGAGAAACTCTCAAATTGTAGAGTCCTTTAATATGGTAGACAGTATATCTCCAATGAATCATCCGAAAGTAGCGCTGATGCTGCCTTTCAAAAGTAGAGATATGGCGTATTCTAGTCCTGGAGAGGTGGAAGTACAATTGAAAAAGAGTAAGCCAATGTTTTATAGCATGGGTATGTATACTGGAGCATTGGTGGCTTTAGATTCGCTTAAAAACTTAGGTGTGAATGTGGATGTGAAAGTGATGGATACCCAAGGAGATGTTTTTGCTGCAAATAAACTGTTGTATGAACGCGATTTCAATGAGGTTCAGGCGGTAATTGGTCCCTTATACAATAGTGTGTTTGCCGAAGTGGCTAAAGGATTAAAAGAGAAAGATATTCCAGTTTTTGCCCCCATTTCTAGTGGTGGAAAAATAGAATTGGACAATGTGTTTTATACCATGCCAAATAGTGCGGTATGTAGAGAGAAAATAGTAAGTTATATACAGAGTTACAAAAAAGAGCAAGAACTGGTGATATTGGTAGATCCAGCAGAAACAGATGAATTGATCTATTTAAAACAACGTTTTCCAAATGCCCGTTATCTCGATTTGGATTTGTTGAAAAAACCTTTTGACTATATTAAAAGAAAATTCAATCCGGAGATCGAAAATTGGTTTTTAGTACACACCAAAAAGGCATCAACCTTAGGTTCATGGGTTACGGTATTGAATGGTTTGAATAGCGATAAAATTAAAGTGACGCTCTTTGCTTATGAAAAAGACAAAACTTTCGATTATATCAACAATACTTCGTTGTCGAAGCTTAACTTTCATTTTGCTAGTAATACCAAAGTTTCTGCTACCAATCATCCTTTTGCAATCCGCTATAAAGAAAAATTTGGAAAGGCTCCAGATAAGTATGCAGCAAGAGGTTTTGACCTTATGATGGACGTTGTTTTGCGATTGGCATATAAAAATACTATATTCGAAGCATGTAATACAGTTGGGGAAACCACTTATGTGGAGAGTAAGTTTAATTATAATAAATATTTGTATTCTAGTTATTATAACGAAGGGGTGTATCTGATGAAATACCAAAACCTTCGAATTCAAGAAGTACTCCCTCAAAATGTGGAATTGGAGAGTAATAATTAAATGAAAATTCTATTTTGGATTTGTAGCTTTAGCCTGTTTTTTTTTCCTAGCTCGGAGAGAGAGAAGGCTATAGATTGGAAAAAGGAGCAGAAATTGCTTTGGAAGAATTATTGTGCACATCCAAATCACAAGGCACGAGCTGTAGCTTTAACTTCTTGTGGAATTACATACGAATTTGAAGCTTATATGGATCCTCGTTTTGACTTTGTAACCGTGGATAGTAAAATAAAGGCAAGTTTCTATCCGGAAAAATCATGGGTAAAGAAAGGACAAGCGTCCGAGGCTATTTTGGAACACGAACAACTTCATTTTGACTTGACAGAAATCTATGCCGATAAATTTAGACGTATCGTGGCTGGAACACAGTTTAGCTCTAATGTGAAGGAAGAAATGCAGTCGATCTTCTTATCTATCAAGAAGGAATTGGATAGTGTGCAAACATTTTATGACTTGGAGACTAATTTTTCGCGTAACCGCATAAACCAAGAGTTGTGGGAGCGAAAAGTGACGCTCTGGTTGTCTTTAAACAAAACACAACATACCAATAGAAATCTTCAATAAGCAATGGAAGTTCCTAGAATCGATCCAAGACAATTGATAGAACTAGCACACTACCGTATGCCTTTTGGGAAATACAAAGGAGAATATTTGGTGCGTTTGCCCGAAGCCTATTTGCTTTGGTTTGATCGAAAAGGCTATCCCGAAGGGAAGTTAGGACGACTGCTGCAACAGATGTATGAAATCAAAATAAATGGTTTGGAGCCACTTATCTACAAGCTGCAAAAAGAATTTCCGAAATAATATAGGTTTAAAAGCCGATTTCTAACTACAATTTGTATTTTTGTGTGCGTTATTAACGCAAGGTAAATTTTCAATGACGAACACAAAATATGTCTTTGTAACAGGGGGAGTGACTTCATCCTTGGGAAAAGGAATTATAGCGGCTTCTTTGGCAAAACTTCTACAAGCAAGAGGTTACAAAACTACCATTCAAAAATTCGATCCCTATATTAATGTAGATCCTGGTACTTTAAATCCTTATGAGCACGGAGAATGTTATGTAACCGACGATGGGGCAGAAACGGACTTGGATCTTGGTCATTACGAACGGTTTTTGAATGTGCCAACCTCTCAGGCCAACAATGTCACTACAGGAAGAATTTACCAAAGTGTCATCGAAAAAGAACGCAGAGGGGAGTACTTGGGAAAGACGGTACAGGTCATTCCGCATATTACCAACGAAATAAAGAGTAGAATCCAATTATTGGGGAAAACAGGGAAGTACGATATCGTAATCACCGAAATCGGAGGCACCGTAGGAGATATTGAGTCCTTGCCTTATATCGAATCGGTGCGCCAATTGGTATGGGATTTGGGAGAAAACAATTCAGTGGTGATTCACCTTACGCTGATTCCGTATTTGTCTGCTGCTGGCGAGCTCAAAACCAAACCGACACAGCATTCTGTAAAAACACTCATGGAAAGCGGTATAAAAGCAGATATTTTGGTATGTAGAACCGAACATGAAATTTCCGATGATATCAAGAGAAAACTAGCGTTATTTTGCAATGTTAAACAAGGTGCTGTGATACAGTCTATAGATACAGATACCATCTATAACGTGCCAAATTTGATGTTGGAAGAAGGTTTGGATACAGTCACCCTAGATTTGCTCAATCTACCAGATGAAGGGAAGCCAGATTTGACAAATTGGAACAACTTTCTTCAAAAATACGCCAATCCAAAACAAGAGGTATCCATAGGCTTAGTAGGAAAGTATGTGGAACTCCAAGATTCGTACAAATCTATTTTAGAATCCTTTATTCACGCGGGCGCCGCCAATGAAGTGAGTGTGAAGGTGATCAGTATTCATTCGGAACATATCACTAAGGATGTTATAGAAAATACGGTTTCCACGCTAGATGCCATTTTGGTGGCTCCTGGTTTTGGAGAAAGAGGGGTGCAAGGAAAAATAGATGCGGTACAATATGCAAGAGAACATCAAATCCCTTTCTTAGGAATTTGTCTTGGTATGCAAATGGCTGTAATAGAATATTCGCGCAATGTATTAGGTTTGGCGGATGCCAATTCTAGAGAAATGGACGAACAGACAAGCCATCCGGTTATCGATATCATGGAAGAACAAAAAGATATTACCCATATGGGAGGCACCATGCGTCTTGGGGCTTGGAATTGTCAGCTGAAACCGGATTCTCTCATACATAAAGTGTATGGCAAAGAAAGAATTTCTGAAAGACATCGTCATCGATATGAATACAATAATTCCTATAAAATACAATTGGAAGAAAAGGGAATGATATCTACAGGTTTCAATCCAGAAACAAATTTGGTTGAGGTTGTAGAGCTAAGGGATCATCCGTGGTTTGTTGGTGTCCAATATCATCCAGAATACAAAAGTACAGTTGCCAATCCACATCCGCTTTTTGTGAATTTTGTACAGGCAGCCGTAGCATTTAAAAAGAAAAAACATGCCAGTATGGCATAATCATGCGATTTGGATTTATATTTGCAAATCGATGGATACCACAATTATTAAGTTAAAACACGAATGGAAGAAAAGAAACTAGACGGCAAATCGATTATAGGGTTTGCTCTTATTTTCGTACTGCTGATATGGGTGATGTATAACAACCGTCCAACGGAAGAAGAGATAGCAGCGGAAAAGGCAAAGCAGGAATTAGTAGAAAAGCAACAACAAGAAGCTTCTGAAAAACCTACTATGGTAAGAGGAACAGAAGAGCCAACTTCTGCAGTTAATTTTCAGGACAGCTTAAAACTTGCAGAATTCAAAAACAAAATAGGGGCATTTCAATTTGGCGTTGATAGTAATACCAAAGAAGAATTTATTGCTTTGGAAAATGATGTGATTGCTTTAAAAATTAGCACCAAAGGCGGGCAAATTGTGGAGGCAAGAGTGAAAAATTTTGACACCCATGATTCTTTGCCACTCTATTTAATTAAAGATAAAAACTCGGTATTTAACTTATTACTGTCTACCCAAGACAATAGGACTTTACAAACACACGATTTGTTTTTTAAACCGACGATTTCAAAAGATGGAAATCAATTATCCATGAAGTTACTGGCGGGGGAAAACAAATACTTAGAGTATCATTACACCCTCAGACCAGGTGAATATATGGTAGATTTTGCCTTGCGTTCTCAAGGTTTGAATTCCGTCTTGAATGCGGCACAACAGCCTGAATTGGAATGGAATCTTAGAGGAAGAAGAAATTCCAAAAGTGTTCAATACGAAAACAGATATACCGAGCTTTATTATAAATTTGAAGGAGATAAGGTGGATTATTTATCCGCCAGCGGAACAGATGATGAGATTGAAAAGAATGTGGAGTGGATCTCTTATAAGCAGCATTTTTTTAGTTCCATTCTAATATCCAATACGCCATTTAATAAAGTAGAATTGGCTTCTGCGAATCTGGCGGAAGATGATAGTCCGGAAACAAAATTCTCTAAACAGTTTAGCTCAAAAATTTTCATGGATTATGTAGGAGGAGAATTAAACTATGGATTAAAATGGTATTTCGGACCTACCGAGCTCAAAGAGTTTAATAAATACAAAGAAATAGGTTTGGACGAGTCTATTCCTTTCGGTTGGGGAATTTTTGGATGGATAAACCGTTATATGTTTACACCATTGTATAGTTTCCTTTCAGGCTTTTTGCCAGCGGGTATTGCCATTATTATAATGACGATATTGGTTCGTTTGTTAATGTCTCCAGTTACTTATAAATCTTATTTGTCGCAGGCAAAAATGAAGGTTTTGCGCCCTGAAATTAATGAGATTAATGAGAAGTTTAAAGACAATGCCATGAAGAAGCAACAAGAAACCATGAAGTTGTATGGAAAGGCGGGCGTAAACCCGATGAGTGGTTGTGTGCCTGCATTGTTGCAATTACCAGTGTTTTATGCATTGTTTATGTTCTTTCCATCTGCTTTTGTGCTCCGTCAGAAGCGCTTTTTGTGGGCAGAAGATTTGTCTGCATATGATTCTATTGCGCAGTTACCATTTACCATTCCGTTTTATGGGGATCATGTGAGTTTATTCCCGATTTTGGCTTCTGTGGCCATATTTTTCTATATGCAAATGACTACCGGACAAAGCATGCAAATGCAACAACAACCAGGGATGCCAAATATGAAGTTTATCATGTACTTGTCGCCAGTGATGATGTTGTTTTTCTTTAATAGCTACGCCAGTGGATTGAGTTTGTATTATTTTGTATCCAACCTCATTACTATTTTCATTATGTTGGCTATTAAGAATTGGATTATTGATGAGGATAAAATTCACGCCAAAATACAGGAGAATAAGGCCAAGCCAAAAAAGAAAAGTCGCTTCCAACAAAAAATGGCGGAAATGATGGAGCAGGCAGAAGCCCAAAAAGCAGCACAAGATAAAAAGAGAAAAAAATAATATTTATATATCTTATTGAGGAGGGTTGCTTTTAGCGGCCCTTTTTTTTTGGATAGATTTGGTATAAATTTGCAAAAGAAATTTAAGAAATGAAAAAGGTAGTAGTCGGACTTTCTGGAGGGGTAGATTCTAGCGTTGCTGCATATCTGCTTAAAGAGCAAGGGTATGAGGTGATAGGTTTGTTTATGAAAAACTGGCACGATGATTCAGTAACCATATCTGACGAATGCCCTTGGCTGGAAGATAGCAATGATGCTATGATTGTGGCAGAAAAGCTTGGAATCCCTTTTCAAACTGTAGATTTGAGTAAAGAATATAAGGAACGTATCGTAGATTATATGTTTCGGGAATATGAATTAGGACGTACGCCCAACCCAGATGTGTTGTGCAATAGAGAAATTAAATTTGATGTATTTCTTAAGATAGCAATGTCTTTGGGGGCGGATTATGTGGCTACAGGTCATTATTGTAGAAAAGGTGTTTTGGAAGAAAATGGTGAGGAGGTCTTTCAATTGCTTGCTGGAAAGGATTCAAATAAAGACCAGTCTTATTTTCTTTGTCAGTTATCACAAGAGCAGTTGGCAAAAACACTGTTTCCAATAGGAGAATTATTGAAGCCAGAGGTTCGGGATATTGCAGCCAAGCAAGGTTTAATTACTGCAGATAAAAAAGATTCGCAAGGACTATGTTTTATTGGGAAAGTACGTTTGCCTGAATTTTTACAGCAAAAATTACAGCCTAAAGAAGGGGAGATTGTTGAAATTCCTTCCGATAGTGCTATCTATAAAGAGAAAGTACCGCATTTTGAATCATCATTGCAGGCCGTCACCCATCAGGCAAAAAAGTTTCATTATTCGAAGCAAGATGGGAAAGTGGTAGGAAATCATTCTGGGGCACATTATTTCACCAAGGGTCAAAGAAAAGGACTAAATGTTGGTGGAACACCAGAGCCCTTATTTGTTTTAGATACGGATGTAGAAGAAAATATTGTATATACTGGTCAGGGAAAGTCGCATCCAGGTTTATATAGAAATACGGTATGGGTGCAACAAGAGGAAGTGCATTGGGTGCGAGAAGATTTGCGCTTAGGAGTTGGTGAGACTATGCAAGTGATGGCTCGTATTCGATATAGGCAGCCATTAGAAAAAGCAGTGTTGTACGCAACAGAAGCTGGAATGTTTGTAGCCTTTGAAAATGCTCAGACTGCAGTGGCAGAAGGGCAATTTGTGGCTTGGTATATAGAAGAAGAGCTTTTGGGTTCTGGAGTAATTAGTGAATGGAAAGAAATAAAATAAACGCATGTGGGCAAATAATAAGATTACGGAACTATTCGGAATAAAATATCCAATTATACAGGGAGGTATGATATGGGCAAGCGGATGGCGATTGGCTTCAGCGGTGTCGAATGCTGGAGGTTTGGGCCTTTTAGGAGCTGGATCTATGTATCCGGAAGTGCTGCGTGAGCATATTCAAAAATGTAAAGCCGCTACGGATAAGCCATTTGGAGTGAATGTGCCAATGCTTTATCCAAGCATAGAGGAAATTATAGAGATCATTATCAAAGAAGGCGTGCAAATGGTATTTACATCTGCGGGTAACCCCAAAATCTGGACAAGTCATTTACAGTCTCATGGTATTAAGGTAGTACATGTAGTAAGTTCTACCAAGTTTGCATTGAAGGCTCAGGCTGCTGGTGTGGATGCTATTGTAGCGGAAGGGTTTGAGGCTGGGGGACACAATGGAAGAGAGGAAACTACCACTTTTACTTTAATTCCTATGGTAAAACAAGCTATAGAGATTCCTTTAATAGCAGCTGGCGGTATAGGAACAGGTAGTGGTATATTGGCAGCAGAGGCGCTTGGAGCAGACGGTGTGCAATTAGGAAGTAGGTTTGTGGCAACTATTGAGGCTTCTTCTCATATGGCTTTTAAAGAGCAGGTAGTTGAAGCAGGTGAGGGAGATACGCAATTAACTTTAAAAGAGCTTGCGCCGGTTCGTTTAATAAAAAACGATTTTTACAATCGGCTAGAGGCTTTATATAAAACAGGGCCAACTATAGACGAATTAAAAGTATTGTTGGGTAGAGCAAGAGCGAAAAAAGGGATGTTTGAAGGAGATTTGGTAGAAGGAGAATTGGAAATAGGTCAAATTGCGGGTTTGATAGATGATATTGTGGCTGTAGAAGATTTGATGCCAAGACTCATAAAAGAATACCGTAGGGCAAAACAAAGAATTTGTAGTTCGTTAGACTAAAGAAAAAAACCGATTGTAAAAGCAATCGGAGTCTATCCAGAATTTTGTGTTTTTAGAAAACTAATTTCAAAATTCACAGGTTATAATTTTTGGTTGTTATAATCTGTCTGGAAAACAAATATACAATTGATTGTAGATTTGGCTCCAATTAGATCGGGATTTCTGCCA
>JAOXRU010000048.1 GCA_025800395.1 Flavobacteriaceae bacterium | reverse complement strand
AATTTGCATGCGCAAATGTGACACCAAAAATAAAAAAAAAAATAATATAATAAAAAAAAGAAAAACGGAGCCGAAACCTTAACTCATGCCGCTACCGCGCATGAGTAACAAGAGGCTGCAAGTAGCCTTTACTCATGCGCGAGTATGCATGGGTGCCTCGGCTTATAGCCCTGGCCCTGAAGAGTCCTGAAGAAGACTAATTTAGTTTATCGAAATTTTGGCCAATTAAATACATCTGCCATTTTTCCGTTGTGCTAGCCTTGCATCCAGTTTTGATTTTTATACCTCGATCATTTTTGTTGATACTGAATACATAAATGTTTTAGTAATTTTCGTAGAATTTACAATATGAAGAACTGGAAGAAAATTAAGGTAAACATGGAAAAAAATATATGTTAGCTTTGCAATTATGCCCCCCCTCCCCAAAAATCATGCCGCTATATTATTGTCCTAATGTAGCCCGTAGCCTCTGATCCATACTCCATAGCCAGCAGTCCACAGTCCCAGTTCCAATATTTGTGGCTACTTTGAACATCGAGTTTCGCCGATATCTTATATGTGGTCTAATCAGGCGGTGTTTCGCGTTGTAGACTTTTTTGCAGTGTTTGCCAATTAGTTCTCTCCATTCTTTCAGCTCTTTTTTTTGGCCCACATTGCAGACGATTTTAAAACACTTTTCCTAAATTCTGTCAGAACTAGACATGCAACGATCGAAGACGCTCCAGCTCTTGGCTTGTTTTCGTATCCCAAAGGTTTTCAGTTTGCCAATGGGGATAATTGTACAGCTCAAGTTCTCTAAAGGTCCCTTCATAGCAGGTGATTAAGCCGTTACCGTGGCTAACATAATAGAAACAGGCCGTAAACACTTTGAGGCGG
>JAOXRU010000042.1 GCA_025800395.1 Flavobacteriaceae bacterium | reverse complement strand
CCTTATATCTAAGCAAAGGCGCTGCTATATATTCAATCAAAAACCGCTTACCGATCTTAATCTCTGCACTCACCCCATCCCTGGTACTAATTGAACATTGCGCCCATCCACCTTTAAACTGCTTTTCTCCAGCAGGATTTTTGCTCTATAAATAAGCCAACGTTATTCATCTACGATGGCATCGGCTGATACCGTCTCAACTTTGCCATCAATAATGCCGCATTTGGTAAAGGAGAAGGTATGCACTTTGACTTCTGCTGATCGTTCAGGATAAACAAAACCAATATCTTTATTCTCTAGCTATCTCTTCATAAAACACTATATAATCTTGATCTTCATAAAGACTGTAAAATTTTGCAACATTCGTTTAACTGCCACCACCTATCTTTTCATAATTCCAAATATTGTTACCTGTACTGCCAAAAAAAGTGTCTATACGTATAACGTTACTCATAAGTCATCCTTAACTTGTCATCATTCAATCAAAAAGATTTGAAATCTGCTTATTAATATTTTGCCAAAAGGTAGGCTTGGGTTTGGGCAAGGTTCTGAAATAATCCGGCAGCACCTCTTTCCCATTAGCTAATTTACTGTTCTTGTCATCCGCAATCATGTTAATAGTGAGTGTTTCGTTTTTGAGCTGATCGATACCAAATTCCGGATGCGTAACAAAAGTCCGTTGTGGATTTGTAGGTATAAATTGGTTCTCACCCTGACCATTGTTTATCTCCATATGACAGACCAGAGTAGTGTTTCGGCTGACTTCAATTCTTGTGTAAAACCTTGTGATGCAGATATAATTTGTTTCTTTTGAAACTCTAAAGTGCTTTTTGGATGTAGTTAATTTTGCGGGTTTCTGAAGGCTTGCTCGGCCACCAAACCCTCCTCGACTGCCTCGATAGATTGCTCGAGCCATGGGGGTTCGATCCAATACAATATGCTTGGAATATAGATTTTTATCGTATTGGCGCTTTAGCACTAGCTCGATACGGGAAAACCGATAACCGCATTCAGTTTCGCTGTCTTCCAGAAAAATAGGGATTTGAATGCGATAGTTTTCTTCAGAAACTGGATAAGCTTTGTCAGCAATTCTGACCTTACGACTTGACGTTGTGGCTTGTTTATATGAACAGGCCTCTGACCTACTTGTACTCACATAAGAAGCTAGAAAAGTAGCGGCTAACCTTGGATCTTTTTTACCCTGTATTGTGTAAACGATTGGC
>JAOXRU010000032.1 GCA_025800395.1 Flavobacteriaceae bacterium | reverse complement strand
GGTACGATTATGCGTTTAGTTTCAAAGAACTGGAGTAAAGATAGGGGATATAAAGTAATCCCCCAAGTATTTCTACCAAAATTGTTAGTGGGATGTTTCACCCAAAAAGTGAGCATAAGCCTGTTCAAAAGTGGTGTTTTCAGGCAAAACGATTTCTTTGGTTTCAGGGTGCAAATAAATTTTACCTACTTGTACGGCTTTGACTAATTCGATTTTGACCTCCAAAAATTCAGCAATTTGGTCAATATCAAGGAGTTGATTATCCAAAAATTTCTGGATATTCCGAATAGTCAAGCGAAATTTACCTTTTTGTTCGCCTTTTACCTGTCCTTCTTTTCGTCCTTCTTTTCGTCCTTCTTGAAGTCCTTCTTGAAGTCCCTGTGTGCGGTAGAATTTTTTATATTCGGTTTCGATAAGTTCTTGCATTCCCATAGGTTGCCGTTCTTTAAAAGTTTGGATAATTTCGTAATTCAGTTTTTCAATTTCAGGTTTGCCAAATTTAAGGTAATAACGCAAAAAATCCAACAAAGTTTGTAGCTTTTTGGAGTTGGTTGGATTTTCTCTTTCTAATCGTCTGACTAAATTGACTGCTTTGGCAACCCGTTGATTTTGAGTTAATTTGGGGTTGTTCAAACTTGCCTTGACCCAGAGCATCAGGATACTAAAGGGATTATTTGGAAGGTTTAGTTCCGTTTCGGTTTTAGTCGCAACCTCAAAGGTGGCGAATTTATAACAGAGTTCAGTATCCAAGTATTGATAACGGTATTCGGTGGGATGAAATTCCAAATTGGCATCAGTATAGATGACCAAAGCGGAAATATCCTTTGCAAATTTATCCCGTAGTCGGTAAAAATAAATAAACATCCGTTCGGCAAAATCGGGGTCGGGGTAGCCTTGGATTTCGATATGTACCAAAACCCATTTTTCCTCCCCTGACTTCAAAAAAACTTTAATGAGTTTATCAGCTCTTCGGTTTTTTCCTTTGGAAATGGGATAAATTTTGTCCAATTCATTATCCAAAAATTCAAAGGGTTGGCTTTTATCGACTTCATTATCAAACCATTCGGGATAAAAATAGCGCAAAAAATCATCGGCGACATCTTCGATAGTGGCTTTCCAGATTTTATCCCTTGGGATATTGGGTTGTTGCATTTTTGAGTTTTTTTGTTAAGTTTTCTTGTGGGCAAAGATAAAAAAAGACCCGTCAGGTTTTGAAAACCTGACGGGTCTAATTTGTTCAATTCCACTATGGTACGATTAAAAGTGCGTACGGGCAGAAATTTGAATTGTCGATTTCAATCGTCTCAATTCCACTATGGTACGATTAAAAGAATTTAATAATTATTGTAGTCGATTTTAGTACAAAGTTTCAATTCCACTATGGTACGATTA
>JAOXRU010000020.1 GCA_025800395.1 Flavobacteriaceae bacterium | reverse complement strand
CAATCGTTTATACGCATCTTTAATTGCAACAAACAACTGGTCTGCTGTTTGTTGATTATCGTTTTTAATAACCGCATCGTCTATAATATCTAAGACATCTTCTTCCTCTACCGCAACTTTAAATCGAATATAACCTTCGGACTCCGCACGTAAAATAGCTAACAATCTATGCGAAGGACAACGTTGCAATGGTTCGCTCCAATCGAAGTACTGCATAAATTTTTTGGCACCATCTGCATCTTTCTTATCCTTCACCACGGCGGTACTAATAACAGATTTCCGGCTGTACAATTTTCTTATTTTGGTACGGATATATTGGTTCTCGTTAATCCATTCCGTAATTATATCTCTTGCTCCTTGGTAAGCTGCTTCTATGTCTGGTACCGCATCGCAAATAAATTGTTGCGCTCGAGCCTCCAAATTCCGTTCTTTTTGGGCCATAATAATTTTGGCTAAAGGTTCCAAACCGTTTTCCTTTGCCTTAGTAGCCCGAGTTTTTCTCTTTTTCTTAAAAGGTAAGTACAAGTCTTCAAGACTTACCATGTTCACACAGCTCATAATTTTCTTTTCCAATTCGGGCGTTAGGGCTTCTTGCTCGGCTATTGTCTTTTTAATGCTCTCTTTGCGCTTTTCTAAATCTTCAAAAGCTTGCTTTTGTTGTTGTATAGCCAGAATTTGGGTTTCGTCTAATCCTCCAGTCATTTCCTTTCTATACCGCGCAATAAAAGGCACTGTAGCGTCTTCATTTAAAAGCTTTACCGTATTGGCAATAGAGTTTTCTGGTAATTGCAACTGTTTCTGGATATATCCGATCATCATATATTCTTTTTTTGGACTAGCAAAAATATCATTTTTATCATTAGAAAACGACTATGGTTTTTTGTTTT